>JADFMT010000026.1 GCA_022563755.1 Patescibacteria group bacterium
GCCCGCATAAAAAAACATATGAAAGCAATACTAAAATACTTTTTAGGAGGAATTATTATACTTATACCCCTATTCATCCTGTATCAAATTATACAGTCTATAGCTTGGGTTGCGCGAGAATTTTTTCCTCAACTAAACATACTTTTTGCTTTTATTGTTTCATTTTTTTCAATATCACTTTTAGGGTATCTTGTAACGAAAAAAATAACCGCGTCTATTAAAAAAAGCGTACTAAAAAAATCAAACAAAGAAGGAATGCTCTCTTTGGTTTTTAAGGTAATTCTCAACCTTAAAGATTTCTCAGAAAAAACAAAAAACGCCTTCAAAAATCCTGTATACTTTGAAGTTTCTCCTGGGATTCAAAAAATTGGCTTTATTACCAATGAAGATATCAAGTTTATAAAAACCGAGTCAGACGAACACAAAAAAATTATTGTCTACGCGCCAAATCCAATAAACTTTTTTGGCGAAATGCTTATTATAGAAAAAAGCGCGATAAACATTATTGAAGAAAAAGAAAAGAAAAATATCCCTATATTTTTGTTCACCGCGGGCATATTTGGGAAATTAAAATAGTCTTATGGGGTTTGCACTCGTGGGTACTTAATCCTTAGACACCGTATTAAAAATTCCTGTGCCTTCTTGCATGGGAATTTTAATTATGATCGGGATAGGACTCGAACTTGGGAAAGGGGTCGGGGCCCCCTCGTATCAGTCTTAATCATATTCCTGTCAATCATATGGTTGACGGACATTTATTTTATCCGTAAAGTGAAAGAAAGTTCATTGATATTTAACCTTTTACGAGGAGGAGTGTAATGTCTCTAAATAATCCTCAAGGGGTACCGCATTCCATTCCATTAGTGTTCTCAAATACATGGCTTATTTTCCCCAGCCGATTTTCGCAGAATATTGAGCTTGTCAGCGCAGATACAGAAAAAAGAGACAAAGAAAAAATTCAGGACGAGGTGGTCCAGAATATCGAACGATCGCGGTATTTTGCAGTCGCGTTCTTTATGCCAAAGGAAGGAACCGTTCGTGTGGGTGTGCTTTGTCGTCTGGATCGAGTTGAGAGGAAGGAAGGGGCGCTCACACTTTATTTTCGTGCGCTTTCGCGGATATATATTACGGAAGCGATGCAGAATGTCCGCGGATCTTCATCTACAAAATGGAAGCATTTCAATGAAATACCTATTCAGACCGAAGGAACTCGTTCGCCGGAATTCAACGAAGATCTGGAATCCTTAAAGTTTTTTTTCCGCGCACACCAGAAGGCATTGAAAAATATGAGCGAGCCGCTTTACGATTCGATTTTCCCTAGAGAAAAATTACTGCAGATCTACGGGGATTTTAATCACCCAAAAGGCTCTAACCTTACGAATCTCTTAGATGAGATTATAGCCGGGATCGCCCCTCTGCTTGCGCTAGAATCTCTTGACGAAGAAATTCGGATCAAGAATATCTCGCTTTTCTATGCAATATTGTCAGAAGAGAGCGTACATATTCGTCTAAAACGGGTGTGCGAGCTTCTCTTGATCTATACGCAATCTTTGACCGTCGATCCTTTTGCTGAAGAAATAAAGATTCTGGACAGTCTGAATCATATTCGCTCTAAACTGGACGAAGTTGCAGGAAAAAACCGCAATACCGAAGAAGACTACAGGAAACGATATGAGGAGAAGAAGAAAAGCGAGAGTCTTTCAGAAGAGGTGTGTGCGGAGATAGAGCGTGAGCTCGGTCGTCTTGAACGGAGCGGCCAGTCGTCTGAGACCGAGCGGATTGTGGAGCATCTAGAATGGCTTCTTGAGGTGCCCTTTAATATCCTCACAAAGGACACCGAGAATTTCGCCGATGTTAAGCGCATGCTCAACGAAGATCACGCGGGTCTTGAGAAGGTAAAAGAAAGAATTCTGGAATATCTTGCGGTGCGTAAACTGAATCCATCCGCAAAATCTCCCATTCTTTGCTTTGTGGGGCCGCCCGGCGTTGGGAAGACATCGCTTGGTGAATCTATTGCCCGAGCGCTGGGAAGAAAATTCATTCGCTGGTCTTTAGGTGGCATGCGGGATGAGACAGACATTCGTGGTCATGGCGGAACGTATGTCAATGCTCTTCCGGGACAGATCGTTCAGAAACTCCGGCGTGCAAAAACCTCAAATCCGGTTTTTATGCTTGATGAAGGTGATAAGGTTGGACATGACTGGCGAGGAGATCCGTCATCCGCGCTTCTTGAGGTTCTGGATCCAGAACAAAATAACACATTTCTCGATCGATATCTGAATGTTCCTCTTGATCTTTCGCTGGTATTTTTCATCGTTACTGCGAATATCGTAGATACGATGCAGCCGGCACTTTTGGACCGAATGGAGGTTATTGAGCTTCCTGGTTACACGCCGCTTGAAAAACTGGATATCGCAAAAAATTATCTCGTTCCCCGACGCCGCGTGGAAAATGGTTTTCCAATTGAATTTTTTGAGGATAGAAAGATTGACCTGTCGTTTACGGGCGGCGCCATCCTGAAATTGATTTATCGATATACGGGTGAAGCGGGTGTGCGTCAGCTTGAAAAAATGATTGATCGGGTCTTTCGAAAAATCGCGTTGAGTGCACAATTGAAGGACGAAGCTCTCGGAAAGCGAATCCCAACCGACGGCGTATTTAAGATCCGCGAGCAGAATATCCACAAATATTGCGGGAAACCGTTCTTTGTTGAGCACGTCATTCCAGATGTGCTGAAACCGGGTGTTGTGCCCGCGCTGGCCACCTCTGCCGTTGGCGGTAGCATAGACCAAATTGAAGTTTCCTTGAACCGTCATTACCTGGAGCGAAAAATAAAACTCATTGGAGTGCGCGCTTCTCATAAGGACAAAGAAGAAGTAAATAAAATTGAGGAATCTTTCCAGATCGCATTTGAGGCCCTTACTTCGCAGGGAGAGCTTCTTTTTGACGAACTTAAAAAGCTAGAGAAAGACTTGGGCGGCCCGCTTTTTATTCAGGGAAGTATTACGGAAGGGTGGATTCCGAAAGACGGACCATCCGGAGGGGTGCCGTTGTTTTTTGCGCTTTACGGAAAAATAAGTGGGAAATCAATCAAACCAAATCCAGAAACGCCCCTTCTTGCCGCAACCGGTGTGATTACCCAGAATTTGGGAACGATTCATGCGGTTGGCGGTATTCGCGATAAGGTTCTTGCTGCAGACCGCGCAGGCGTTGGAGTTGTAATCATCCCGAAAGAAAACGAAGCGGACACCGAAGATATCCCTGTCGAAGTTAGAAAGCGGGTAAAAATTCTTCCGTTGTCCTCAATGTGGGTGGCGCTTTATTGTGTTTTTTGGAACGGTGGAGAGTTTCTAAAAAAAATTTCGCAAATGAATAGCGCGGCATTGAAAGACTATGTTGAGAATTTAAACAGAATGGAAGATAGCAAAGTGTTGGATCTTTTGAAAAAAGAATTTAAACGGGGCTCGTAATGAGCCCTGTTTTTTGTTATGATGGCGCTATTGTGGAGAATTCTCTGGCGGCGTATTTAGAGCGAATCGGGGTGTTAAAGCCAGGAAGGGTTTTAGATGCCTTTGCAGCAATTGATCGCGCGGATTTTGTGCCAGAAGAATTGAGGGCTTCTGCCTACGTTGATGAACCCCTTCTCATCGGTTCTGGTCAGACGATTTCTCAACCCTATGTGGTGGCATTTATGTTAAATCTTTTGGACCCAGAGCCGGGTGAGAAGATTATGGATATCGGCGCGGGTTCCGGCTGGCAGACCGCACTCTTGGCTCATATTGTGGGTGAAGAAGGCAAAGTTTTTGCACTTGAGCGAATTCCAGAGCTTTGTGAATTTGGTAGGTCTAATGTTTCAAAGTATAATTTTACCAAAAAAGGAATTGTGGAGTGGTTTTGCCAGGACGCCACCAAAGGTCTTCGGCAGCGTGCTCCATTTGATAAGACTATTGCCGCAGCAGCGCTCGACGGGGAGATACCGCAAGCGTGGAAAGACCAGCTTAATGCTTACGGCAAAATGGTAGTACCAATAGATGCTTCTGTTTGGTTATTTCATAAACAAAAAGATGGGACATTTCACGAGACAGAATTTCCAGGGTTTGCATTTGTTCCATTTCTAAAAGATGAAGACAGAAATTAACAATGATAACGTAAAAAAACTCAGTATCTGGACCGGCGTAGGCTTTTTGTCTCTGGCGATCATTTCCTATGTTCTATTTTCTCATCCTTCCGAATTTCCGGCTCGCCACGTAATTACGATCGAGAAAGGAATGGGGCTTGCCAGTGTTTCTAGTCGTCTTTATACGGCGAACATCATTCGGTTCCCGTCTATTTTTAAAACGCTGGTTTTTTTCACAAGCGGCGAGGGAAGTATTAAGGCGGGTAATTATTTTTTTGAAAAGCCGCTTTCCTTGGTGGGTGTTTACCTGAGAATTACGCGGGGGGTCTATGGAGTAAAACCCATCACCGTAACCATTTTTGAAGGCTGGACGGTCGAGCAGATTGGGGAACGTTTGGAAAAACTCGGTTTTTTTAGCAAAGAAGAATGGCTCCTGAATGCAAAAAACTATGAAGGTTATCTTTTCCCGGACACTTATTTTTTTCAACCCGACGATATTTCGTTGGCAGCGGTACTAGGGGCATTTCGAGATAATTTTGAAAAAAAAGTAAATGCCGTATTTTCTCGTGAAATCATAAAGCAAGAGAAAAAACGTAAAGATATCATTGTCATGGCCTCCCTTATCGAAAAAGAGGCGGGCTCATTTGAAGATGCGCGGATGATCTCGGGCATTTTATGGAAGCGACTTGAGCAAGGTATGAGACTGCAGGTGGACGCGACCCTTACGTATATAACCGGTAAACCATCCCTCAAACTTACGGAGAAAGATTTAGCAATTGACTCGCCCTATAATACCTATAAGTACCGAGGGTTGCCGTCGGGGCCCATTGCAAATCCCGGGCTAGATGCCATCAGGGCTGCTCTGTATCCACAAGAATCTCCCTATCTATTTTATCTGCATGACAAAAAGCGCAATCCTCATTACGCCGAGACTTTTAAAGAGCACAAAGAAAATAAAGTAAAATATTTGAGGTAAATTGTTTTTGTGGTATCTATAGGTTAGATAGAATCTTAATATGGAGGATCATGGTGAAACCGAAGCAATTCTGGATGGTGGGGAAGAACCTGTCCGATTTAAGGATTATCGAAGTTGACCACTTAATTGATGGAAAGCAAAGAATCGATATCGAGTTCTTTGTCAGAAATCAGGATGAACGCACCCTGTTTGATTATCGAGGTATTCAATTTATTTATAGCGAATGCGAAGATAAACCGTTAGACATAAATGAAGCTTCGGGAGTGGCTTTGGTGGAAGAATGTGCGGGTATTTTCGGTGATGTTAAACATACGTTCACAGACGCAGAAGGAGTGGAGCGGGTTTTGGAGTTTTCTATGGTCCAAATTAGTGAAAATGCCGGTAGGGTAAAAGATGTAATTTTCTTTCATGGACTGAGAAAGATATTTTATCAGATCATAGAAAACCGCGATAAATACGAAGCCCACCAGAAAGCCGTGAAAGATGAAGAAGAATATATCGAAAGAGTCTATGACGATTCTTTAAAAGAAGAATGGCAAGAGCTTATGTTGAGTTTAAAGGTTTTTGATCCCAAGTTTTTTTCATAGAATTCACATAGGTTGCGATCTTAAGAGGCATCTTGCCTCTTTTTTATTTTCATAGTAAGATGCTCATTAATCCACAAACAGGCCACCATTGACAAACAATACTATATGTGGTTAAATTATAGTAGCATTAAAAAGGCTACAATCTATGACAATCAATTTTTTAGTGTTTTTAGTCCTAGTTTCGAGCTTTTCTGGTCTTCTACCAGATTCGTTATCATTGGTAGATTTTAACCAAAAAGCCGTAGAAACTTTGGAGGTTCGGGAGGTCCGCGAAGTATGGGTGACCGCCTATTCTTCAACGCCCGACCAGACCGATAGCACGCCCTTTACGACGGCCTCTGGAAACAGAGTCCGAAGCGGTATTGTTGCGTGTAATTTTCTTCAATTTGGAACCAAGATTCAGATTCCCGAACTTTTCGGTGAGGAAATTTTCGTGGTAGATGACCGGATGCATCGCCGAAAAACTAATTTTGTGGATGTCTGGATGCCTACTCGAGAAGACGCCATCAAGTTCGGCATCACCCGCACCCATATCGTTGTTCTGAATTAATTCTGTCTAACGCATAACCCAACGGCTCAGCACGTCTGAGCCGTTGGGTTTATATATTACAGGGTAGTAAAAAAGTGGTATTATTTTCTCATGAAAAAAAGACGTAAAAAAATCTTTGTAGCAATGTCGGGCGGAGTAGATTCGTCGGTTGCGGCCGCTCTTTTGAAAGAGAGGGGTTTCAATGTGATCGGGGTGTATATGAAATGTTGGTCGGAAGGCGATTATTGCACGGGGGAGCGGGATGCTGAGGATGCTCGAAGGGTAGCTGAAAAACTTAATATCCCTTTTTACGTTTTTGATTTTGAAAAAGAATATCGGGGGCGTGTATTTGAATATATGGTAAAAGAATATGCAGTTGGTCGCACTCCTAACCCGGATGTGCTTTGTAATAGCGAAATTAAGTTCGGGATTTTTCTTGAAAAAGCCCTTACGCTTGGAGCGGATTTTATTGCGACCGGGCATTACGTTCGGAAGATCGAGCAAGGCAAAATTTCGCTTATTCAAGCAAAGGATAAAAACAAAGACCAAAGTTACTTTCTGTGGCGTTTGACGCAAGACCAACTAAAACATGCATTATTCCCGATCGGGGACTATACCAAGCCAGAAGTGCGCGAAATGGCGCGCAAATTCAGTTTACCAACCGCTGAGAAAAAAGACTCTCAAGGGCTTTGTTTTGTAGGTGAGGTTGATTTTCAGGAATTTTTACGCACTTTACTGCCTTCAAAAGTCGGTGATGTTATTACAACCTCTGGTAAAAAGGTTGGCGTTCACGATGGTGCTCATTTCTATACCATTGGCCAGCGCCGCGGCATTGGTATTGGCGGTGGTATTCCGTATTACGTCACGAAAAAAAAAATCGATACCAATATCTTAATTGTAGCTGAAGGATCTTATGACGCAGAACTTTACAAGCAGGAACTCATTGTGGGTGATATTAACTGGATTTCTAGCAAAAGCCCAAAATTACCATTAAAATGCGAAGCGCGCATCCGATACCGACAACCATTGCAGAAATGCGTGCTAAAAAATGAAACCGATACGCTCAAGGCTATTTTTGACGAACCCCAGCGCGCGGTCACGCCTGGTCAATCCATCGTGTTTTACAAAAATGGAGAAATGCTTGGCGGCGGGGTTATAATGTAAACCTGTTCTTTATTTCGGGCTATTTTTGATATAATGATTAGTATGACCCATCTGGAAATTCGAAAGAAATTTCTTGATTTTTTTTCCGCCAAAGGCGGACCCGCCACGGGCGGGAAGCATGTTATTGTGCCTTCAAGTTCACTGGTTCCGGACGATCCGTCCGTGCTTTTAACGACCGCTGGAATGCAGCAATTTAAACCGTATTTTACAGGTGATGCCGACCCGATAAAAGATTTTGATAGCAAAAATACAATTTCCATTCAAAAATCGTTTCGAACATCGGATATTGATGAGGTAGGGGACGAAACGCACCTCACTTTTTTTGAAATGCTGGGTAATTTTAGCTTCGGAGGATATTTTAAAAAAGACGCAATAACATGGGCACATGAATTTATAACGAAAGAACTAGAGTTGGAGATTGACTATATTACGGTTTTCGGCGGCGCCGATCGCGCCGGCGAGAAAATTTCTTATGATGAAGAATCAGAAAAAGTTTGGCGCTCATTGGGTATTTCAGACATTCATGTGATGGGACTTGAAGATAATTTCTGGGGGCCAACCGGCAATGAGGGTCCATGTGGACCCACGACCGAAATTTATGCCGGAGGAACAGAGATCTGGAATATTGTTTTTAATGAATTCTATTGCAAGCCAGATGGGTCGCTTGAGAATCTCAAAACGCCGGGTGTGGATACGGGCATGGGACTCGAACGATTATTAGCCGTTTTACAGAAAAAAAATAATATTTTTGAGACTGATTTGTTTGTGCCGCTCATGGCAAAGATGTCGAAAGATTTACCGATTCGTGTCAGGCGCATTATTGCTGACCATGTTCGGGCAACCGTTTTTCTTCTATCTGATGGCGTTCGACCCTCCAACAAAGAAACCGGTTATATTTTAAGAAGACTGATTCGACGATCTGCTACGCACGCAGAGCGATATCGTTTTGCGCCCGATTTTCTAGAGGAATTAGCAAAAACCGTTATGGAGATTTTTGAAAGCGTGTATCCTGAATTAAAAAAGAATAGGAATGAAATTTTAAATGAACTACGGAGAGAACTTGAGAAATTCAGCAGAACCTTAAAAGGCGGTCTGAGAGCCCTGGACGTTATGGTTAAAAAAAAGAAGGGGATTTCCGGTAAAGAGGCGTTTGATCTCTACCAAAGCTACGGTCTGCCGCCCGATGTTTTGGGTGACGTGTTGAAAGAGAAGTCCTTGAGCTTTGATCCTAAGGAATTTGAGGCCGAATTTAAAAAACACCAGAATAAGTCAAAAGAAGGGCAGGAAAAAAAATTTGGCGGCCACGGCCTGATTTTAGACACGGGCGAGCTAAAAGCAGAAACCCTCGAGGAAGTTAAAAAGGTGACACGGCTTCATACTGCAACTCATCTTTTGCAAGCAGCACTTCGCAAAATATTTGGTCCAGAAGTACGTCAGATGGGATCGGACATTACTGCTCGTCGCCTACGCTTTGATTTTACTTTTGGGCACAAACTTACTATAGACGAGCTCAAAAAAGTTGAAGATCTGGTAAATGACGTGATTGCAAAAGATTTATCGGTTATAATGGAGGAGATGGACTACAGGAAGGCAAAGGAGCAGGGAGCGCTATCGTTTTTTAAGCTAAAATATCCAAAGCGCGTTAAAGTCTACAGCGTTGAAGAAGAAAGCGGGGTTTTTTCGCGCGAACTTTGTGGGGGACCCCACGTAAAGAAGACCGGCGAGATCGAAAAATTTATTATTACCAAAGAAGAGTCGGTTGCGAGCGGGGTTCGTAGGATCCGCGCAACCGTTGAGCCATAATGATTTTTTTTAAACGACCATTCAATCATTCAGATACACTCGTTTTGGATATCGGAAGTTCGGGTGTAAACGGCGCGCGTCTAGGTCCGGACGAGCAGGGATTCACCCGTATAAAGAAAATTTCTCGCTCACCCAGTTTAATTTTGCCCGAAGTAAGCCTAAAAAAATTATGGAAGAAAATGCATGACACGACAGGAGAGGTGATCCGCGACTTGACCGATAAAGAGTCGCGCTCGGGCACAGCGCTTGTTGTTTTTTCCTCCCCGTGGTATTTCCCGGAGGTCCATCACCTCTTTTTTGAGCGGGAAAAACCCTTTGAGATAAACAAAGATTTCATGAACGATTTTTTATCTAAGGAAGGAGATAAGTTTAAAAAAGCCTCCTTAGAGCGTTTTAATCTTGACGGCGACGAAATTCAGGTTTTTGAAACAGAGATTATGCATGTTAAACTCAATGGGTATCCGGTAAGAAATATTATGGACAGACGCGCCCGGACCATTGAAGCATTTCTTTATTTAAGCGTCGTTTACAAGCGGGCGTCCGCAGACATTCGGGCGATGATTGAGGATAGTGGTATCAAGCACGTCATTTTTAAAACTTCCCCCTATGTTTTTTATAAGGTCTTTGAGCAATTTAGGGAAGAGGACGGCCAAGAGGGGGTTGTGCTTGTAGATATTGGAGGTGAGGTAACCGATGTTTCTGTAATTAAAGAGGGAGTACTACTCGATAATGCTTCTTTTGGCCTGGGAATTCATTATGCAGTACGGCGTCTCGCTGATATGTTTAAGATTGATTTAGATGAATCGTTGGCGATGCTTGTAAGTTACGAGTCCGGGACGCTGGAGGCAGAAAAAACGGCGCGCATAAAAAAAGCGCTCGAGGGCGTGCTTTCCCAATGGCGCGATTTTTTAGAGGAGGCATTGATGCGTATCTCTCAAAAGACCCTGTTGCCCGAAAAACTATTACTGGTCGGACAGGGAGCGGCGCTCAAAGAGTTGCAGCGTTTTGTGCAAGAAGAGTCCCTGGGCCGCTATACACTTTTTGGCCGTCCTTTTTCATTTTATTCATTACCAGAACGCCTGAGCGCGTTTTTTAAGCAGATTCCCCAAGCATTAATCAAACCATCATTATTACCATTAAGTTTTTATCTTTCCTATGCCAAATTATAAAGATCCGCACCACCGTTCTGGCCGGCCCTATGTGCGTGACATTTTACCGCCTTCAGCGATCACCACGTCCGTCGCAAAACAACCAGATATCCAGGAACCCCGGGCATCACGTATGAGACAAAAGATAAATCCATTGAGGTTGCTTGAGCCCCGCCGCCTAAAATTTATTATTTTTGCAGTTTTATTCTTTGCAACTTCTGTATTTACGCTAGACGCGTTTTCCCGTGTGGTGGTAACTATCTCGCCGAAAGAAGAATTGATGGATGTAGAGTCTGTGATCAAGATCGGTAAAGACTCGGGACATTTAGCCGGGGAGGCGGTATTATTTAAAGAGACTGCCGAGGAAGATGGCAAGGCAAGCGGGACTCGAGAAGTGCAAGAGCGCGCCTCGGGTCGGATTGTAATTTTTAATGCTCATAGCTCGGAGCCGCAGGTTCTGGTACGCCGAACCCGGTTTAGGGCGCCTGACGGCAAGGTGTATCGAATTGGCAACGGAATTACCGTTCCGGGCGCTGCTATTGTAGACGGCAAGATTGAGGCGCGCTCGATTGAAGTTGAAGTATTTGCCGACGAACCCGGAGAGGACTATAATATTGGCCTTTCGGATTTTGTTATTCCGGGTTTTCAAGGGAGTGCAAAATACGAAAAATTTTATGCGCGTTCCAAAACGCCCATGACCGGAGGATTTATTGGCAAAGAACCGGTAATTTTAGAAAAAGACATTAAAGCACTTCGTCAAA
>JADFMT010000001.1 GCA_022563755.1 Patescibacteria group bacterium
GCAGTTATCTTGGCGGTCATGTTATAGATAAATACCCCAGCAAAAAAACCCTGGGCATTTCTTTTCTCGCAGCCGCCATACTGATAAGCATCGTCCCATTTCTCTCTTTCCACCTATCAATCCTTGCGCAATGGAATATGTCGCTTCTTGCAATTACCCTGATATCTTCTTTATCATTATTCTTTCTACCATCGCTCTTTCTGGGCACCCTTTACCCTTCCATTTTAAAGCTTTTATCGGCGACGGTTGATGACCTTGGGAAAAAATCCGGATTACTCTCGTCCTTGTGGTCTCTTGGAAGTATATTGGGGACATTTTTAACAGGATTTTATTTCATTAGCTATTGGGGGAGTTTTGCAACGATTTTTTTTATCACCTTTATTCTTTTCATTCTCGGGGCGTTTTTCTTGAAAAATTATGGAAAAAAATACATAGCCATTATTATAGTCGCGTCAATCCTTCTTGGAATTTTATATATAAACGGGAAAAAAACGAATGAAGATCGAAGCTCAAATCTACTATTCAGCAAAGAAAGCCAGTACTACAAAATTCAGGTTGTTAAAGATTGGCTGCCGATATGGGGAAACGTTAAGGTTTTATTTCTAGACTTTGATTCGCACAACATTGAAGGAAAAAATGATCAAAAATTAAATATCTATACAGAAATATACCCGGTTTTCTCAGTATTTAATAAACATATCCAAAATATTCTTTTTATAGGAGGCGGATCTTATTCAATGGCGAAAAAAATGGCGAGCGAGAATCCTCGCAGTCGCATAACCGTAATAGAAATTGATCCTTTGGTTACAGAAGTTGCTAAAAAATATTTTAATCTGGACGAGTTTCCAATAAAAACCGTCAATCAAGATGCACGATTTTTCTTAATAAAAAACAGGGAAAAATACGACTTAATTTTTGGCGATGCCTACAATTCTTTTATTTCACTCCCGTGGCATTTAACCACGTACGAATTTAATGAGCTTACAAAAACCCATTTGGCTGAAAACGGCGTCTATGCGGTGAATTTTGTATCTGCTCTCGAAGGAGAAAACGCTTCCTTTTTTCAAAGCATGCTCGAAACATTTAAAAAAACTTTTCCTAATTACTACCTATTTGCCTACGGCAGAAAAAAAACAGACTCGCAGAATATCATTTTAGTTGGGCTCAATTCAGATAACAAGATTGCCATCGCTGGCTTGCGCAAAAAAATCAAAAATATTGAGAACGGCTTTTTTCTTGCTTCAAAATTAGTGGCTTCCCCGCTTCATTTTGAAAATATCCCGATTTTAACGGATGATTTTGCTCCGGTAGAAAGACTTATGATGCCCATTGCAAATAGCTATTTCTCTTCTTACGCCTCATTTTATTATAACCTTACGGGACGCTAAAAATAGAAGCTTCAAGATATCCACAGAAATAAAAATCTCTAAAAATAAGCAAAATTCCAAAGTGCTATAATAAGGTAGGGTTAACCCGTCCTAAATCACGCGAAGCGTGATCGGATTAGGGTACCTAAAATTTTGGTATTTTCTGAACACAAAAAAATAATTCTTAGCGTTATGTTAGCTCTTGGTATCGTAGGGAGCGGTGTTTGGTATGTATATAAAAATTCACGTATAAAACCGGAGGGCTTGCCAAAAGTTATTGCAGGCACCGCGGCAGAACCAAAAAACATAGCCCAAGATTCTGACGGCGACGGCCTAAAAGACTGGGAAGAACAGCTGTGGGGCACCGATCCGAATAATCCGGATACCGATGGCGACGGAACAACCGACAACGAAGAAATCCAGCTAGGCCGAAATCCGTTAAAACCTGCGCCGAATGATGCTTTGACGGAAGCTTCATCAAAAACCGCCTCGGCAATCAATGGATCATCCGAAACCCTCACATTAACCGACAAAATGGCGAGATATCTCCTCTCTACCTATCTTCAAGAAAAAAATCTTGGCTTAGCATTTCCGGATCTAAAAAACCAAATCGTCTCCTCATTGACGCGTGAACTCAAAAGCTACGAGGTATTTCCAGATAAATTTTCAAAAGAGAATATCATTATAAATCCTCAAAAATCTAGAAAAACCATTAGAGCTTATGCCAATGAACTCGGAAGTATTATTAGCAACGAGCGAAATAAAAATCAGATTATAAAAAATGAATTGGAAACCCTCGCCGAGATCCTCAATCGAAAAGAAGCGCTTAGCGAGACAGAAACACCCCCTGCATTCCAAAAATACATACAGGCGTATGAAAATATCGTAAATCGGATGCAGAAACTTTCCGTTCCGGAAAACTACGCGCCGTACCATCTTGCGCTTATGAATTCTTTCTTCCATTTAGCCCAAATTGACAAAAGATTGAATGCTTTCTTATTAGATCCGGCAGCCGGCATGAAGACAATCTATCAATATAATGATAAATCTGCGACCGTAGCCAAAATTCTAAATGCGATGAAAAATCAACTACGGCAAGATTATATCATCATTGCCCGCAAAGAATCAGGCTATATTCTTATGCAAATGGCGGAAATACAATAAATGAACCTAATTGACCTAATAAAGAACCGATGACAAAAAATCCCAAATACGATGTTTAAAAAACTCCAAAAGATTCTTGCACCCATTCTTATTGTGGCAGTGCTTACGCCATCCATTATGGTGCTAACCGTTCCCAGAAAAGCAGATGCTTTGTTTTTTGATGTTATCCAGGGCACGAAAGAAGCTTTTCTTGACACGATTGCGATTGTTATCGCAAGAACGCTTGTCCGTCAAATGTCGCAAAACATTATTACATGGATACGAAGCGGGTTTGATGGTAAACCGCTTTTTATCACCAACCCTCGCCGGTTTTTACAGCAAACCGCAGATATCGCAGTGGGCAGAGTACTGGACGACCAGCTTGGCCCAAATGCTAAATTTCTATGTAGTCCCTTTCGTATCAATGTTGTAATCGGGCTTTTATCATTCCGGCGTGTAGCTCCACCTGCATGTACGCTTTCGCAGATTGTTGATAATGTTGACCAGTTCTTCTCAGATTTCTCACAAGGCGGGTGGCCGGGGTTTCTTACCATTTCGTCTAACGTAAACAATAATGCAATAGGCTCGCTGCTAGTGCGGTTTGATGGATTGGCTCGGGCAGCTGCGCGCGCAACAGGAGAGAAACGAGACAGTATTTTGATAAATAAAGGCTTTATTTTGACAAGGTGTGTACGACGCGCCACACCTACTACTCAACAAGTTGATCCTTTTGGAGGAGTGGGAGGACAAGTTGACCCTTTTGGAGGAGTGGGAGGGCCAGGGGGAGCAACTTCGGATACATGCATCGAAGAAGAACAAGTAACCCCCGGTGTTGCTATAGAAGATTCATTAGTCAATGTTTATGGGCAAGACTTCAGACAGCTGGGTGTTGCAGATGAAATCAACGAAATTATTGTCGCCTTGGTTCAGCAACTGCTTTTCGCTCCCGGCGGTCTTTTTGGCCCAAAAATACCACATCTTCCGAGCATTGACACACGATCCGCATTTCAACGGATAAAAGACAATCTGCTTCAAAGAATAAACGGGCTTTTGCCGCCTGAACGTGCATTTTTGAATATTCAGCGAACTGCCTCATCCACCTTTAGTACTCTTATCACAAACCTAGAAATACTCGAGACATGCAAATCCCAAAACCACACAACTAAAATTGAGAGCTTAACGGAAAGGGCAAAACCCTTTACAAAGAAGGCCGGGCGATCACGGCAAGTCATCGCAGAACTGGAAGAAATTGCAAGTCAAATCAGAGCGCTTGCAGAATTGGATCCGAATGTTTCCGGGCTTGGACGGATGAGGCGAGAAATACAAACGTTTCTTCGAAAATTTGACGCCGTTGATGCGCTAAAAAGCGGTATTGCAGCCCTCGGAGACGTTATTAAAACCCTGAATGACCTGGCAAGTGATCCCGATGCCACAATCAATACAGATAAGCTGAACGCGATCGTAACAGAAATCCAAGCGCTCATCACGCTCATCGGCGATGACGCAACGCCCGGAACCTTGATCTATGAGATCGGTTTCCTCGCAGAGACACAAACACAGCCTGATCTCGATATCCTAGTATTAGAAGAGGTTAAACAAGACCTTCAGCGCTTCATTGGCAGCGTTGTATCTTCCGACTTTGAACCCTCTGATTTGGAAATACTCGTTCGCGATGTTCTTTTGCGCATTGGCGCTCTCAAGCAGGATATTCGAGAACTTGTGAACTCTAGCGTAAATCTCTCGGTTCTGGACCGGCTAAAACGAGTCCTGGAAGGAATTCTGGATGATATTGCAACCAGAATTCTGAATTTAGATATTTCAGAAATAAATGCAGTGGTTGGAGATATTGAACTTCTTATCGATAAGATTGAAAATTTTGACAGCCTGGTAGCAGGAGTTAGCGATAAACCCAAGCCTGAAAATATAATATTTGCAGAAATTGAAAAAGATATCGGAAACCTGATTGCAAAAATCCAGCAAGCATCAGCTATTGATATAGTATTCCTTCAAAACGCGGGTAACGTGATAACGGACCAAGCAGGAAGACTCCAGGGGGAGGCAGATATCGCAGAAGCCCAGAAGGATTTAGACATAGTACGCGGTGAGGTCTGCCCGCGCATTCGAGCCACCTTTGATGAAGCTCGGCGTAACAGGGATTGCACGGGCATAATAACGACCGACAGAGATGATGAAGGAAACGTTATAAGCAGGGACATCGAATGGCCGTATGGAGAGCCAACCTCAACCTGTCCACAAACAAGAGCAGAGGCCGCCGCAGCGGCAGCGGAGCGGGAGAAAAAAAGAAGAGATGATGATACTAACGGAAATGGAAACGGGAATGGGGACACAAATGGGAACGGAAATGGCGTAGGCAGTATTTGTCTCGTGTACGATACGCTGGTTCTGATGTCTAACGGCACGTATAAAGTTATACAAGACATAGAAGTTGGGGATAGGGTTAAAGGGTTTGATATTAATACAGGGAAAGCGGTAAATACTACGGTAATCGATACCTTAAAAGACCACCCGAGAAATGACTATTATGTCATCAACAACGAATTGAATATTACCAATGATCACCCTGTAGCTTTGTTAGAAAAGAATTCCATTGTATGGAGAAGAACAGATGAATTGCAAATCGGGGATAAAATAAAATCCATCTCAGGCATTATTGAGGTAAAAAGTATAGAGATATCGCGCACCCAAGCGACCACTGCAAACCTGTACACCGAATTAGGAAACTTCATCGCTCAAGGCAAGAACGGCGGCATTTATGTGGTAAAGAGCGATTATTAATTTCTTTCAAATGAAGAAAAAAGATTCAAAAATAAAACCCCTGAAAGCTATTTTAGTGCTGGTTTTGATATTTGGATTTTTGTTTCTTTTGTTGCCGCGCGGAGTAATTCAGGCTCAGCAAACGCTAGACGATCTTTGCGTTATTGGCATATTATCCATCGGCAATCTTTTAACGGGTATTTGTATCGCAAAAGGGATAGCATGGGTGGGATACATTTTGCTGTTTCTTATCTCGAAAATTCTTAGTGTAACGGGAATATTTTTCAATGAGGTCATTGAGATCGTATTGAAACCGGACATGTATAACATCCCTGCTCTTAAAAATACCTGGGCCACATCCCGCGATACCGCAAATCTATTTTTCATTTTCGTCCTTTTAACAATTGCGATCGCTACCATTTTACGGATTGAAACGTACGGGGCAAAAAAGCTTCTGCCAAAACTTATTATCGCAGCGCTCTTCATTAACTTTTCTTTTTTGATCACTCAATATGTTATTCTCTCATCAAACTTGCTTGCAGGTTTCTTTCTTGACGGCTTAAAGGGGCAAGGTGGTGTAGCGGCGTCAATATCAGAAAAAGTTCTAAAGGATGTAAATCCTCTCAATATCTTCAAACTCCCTGCGGTCAGCAACGTTGAGGAAGCGGAAAAAGAGATAGAAAGATTAAAACAAAGAAGAAAGGCTGTTTCAGGGGTCGGGGGAGTTCCCGGTCAGCGTAAGCTCGTGTGCACAACTACATCTGGAACTATAACAGTGGCGGAATGTCTAGACAGTATAGATAAAAAAATAACGACACTTGAGACTACAAAAAAGGGCCTCAGCGAACAAGGCGCCTCGCCTAGCACTCTGAATATATTCTTAGGTGTTTTTGTAACTACGGTTTTTGGTATGATTATTTTCTTTGTAGCCGCCTTTGTCTTTGCTGCCGGGGCGATTTTACTGCTTACGCGCATGGTTATTTTGTGGATCCTGCTTGTGCTCTCCCCCTTCGCTTTTCTCTTTATGATCCTTCCAAAAACTGCCTCCTACGCCCAAAAATGGTGGGACACGCTCTTTAGTCAGGCGCTTTTCCCCGTAGCCTTTTATTTCTTATTTTCACTTGCGCTTACCATGCTTGGTTCGAGGAAGATCAAAGAAACCTATGGGCAAATATCCCCCGGGAACGAGCTTAATATTGCAACAATGATACTCTTCTTTTCAACCCAGATTATACTCTTCATTCTGGCTCTTGTTGTTGCCAAAGAACTGAGCGCGATGGGTTCCGGAGCAATGATAAGCGGGGGTAAAGCCGCGGCAAAATGGGCGCGAGGCGCAACGGTTGAAGCGTCGTCCAGAATATCCAAACGGGCGCTGGGCGGAGCATCTGCTGCTGCTCTAAAATCCCGGCCTGCAGAATGGATCTCAAAAATACCGCTTGCGCGCCAAGCCTTGCGGCCGCTTGCCGCTGGTGCGCGGGTCGCTGAAAAACAAGCATCAGAGGATGCGAAACGTCTTTCGGGTCTTTCGATCCGCGAACAATCAAGGCTTATCCCAACGCTTAGCGCGCGCGCTCAAGCATTTGCGTTTCGCGACATGAAAGACCAAGACGCAGGAAAACTGATGAAAGAGATGAGCTCGGGCGAGCGACAACGATTTGGCAAACGAATGAAGGGCTTTAACGAGGAGCTTGGTAGAAAAGCTGCAGGCGCCACGGGAAGCATGAAAGAAGCAACAACGATTCTATACAATGCGCCCTCCAAACCGCCGCCAAAAAATACTACGCAAGGGGAAGAATATCAACAAAACCTTAACAAACTTTTCAAAGAGCTGAAAGCTGATCAGCTCGGAGGTTTCGATCTAAAAAAAGAGTTAGAAGATAAAGCTTTAAGTGAGTACACCCCTGAAGCTTTATTCAAGGGGCTTAATAAGGAAAATATTTCAGGAATTACGAAAAATATCAAAAATGCTGATGCCTTGAGAGATATGGTACGAAAAGAAGCCAAAGATCACGACATGATGGACGAAAATGAAAACATTAAATTCGATGAGTTTACACGGCATATACGCGGTGGCGCATATCGCAATAATTCGTTGGCAGAATACTTCCAAAGCACGCCGGCAAGAAGATTCTATGGGGGTGGAGGCATTACAGAGGAAAAAAAAGAGGAAAAAAAATCGCCAGAAGAACCAGGCTCTTATCACTTCACTGATTAAAGGAATATAATATATAAATGCCCACGCAAAACGAAATTCAGCAAAAATTTAAAGAATTGCCGCAAGATCTGCGGGATGCGATCTTTAGTGTAGATACAGCCGACATTATTCAGGCAATTGCCAAACGACATAACCTGCCCATTGATAAAATGGGGGAGCTTGCAGACGAGGTCGGGCTTTTGATACTGGGGACAACACGCCCCAAAGATTTCGTAAGTCATTTAGCGCGCAGGCTTGACGCGGACATCGAGAAAGCAAGAAAAATTGCAGAAGAGGTAAATACTCAGATTTTTGCAAAAATCAAAGAATCACTTAAAAAAGTGCATACGCTTGAGGAAGAGGAAATCATAAAAAAAGTAGAAGCACCAACGCCCCCAACAAAGCCAGAACCTAAAGAATTACCTGTTAACCAGATGCAACCGAAAAAATCTCCGTTTGAAGAAAAATTGCAGGAGAAAATATTTACGACCCAGTCGCCCGTTCAAAAAGAGGTTGAGCAAGCAAAAAAGGAAAATAGATATCCAATGAAACAAGATCCTTATCGAGAATCAGTTGAATAATTATGCGCCAATTTACGGTTCCACAATTTATTGACGTAGAGGATAAAATTTTTGGGCCTCTAAGCCTAAAGCAGTTCATTTATCTTTTGGGCGGGGCAGCGGCCCTATTTATTCTTTTTGTATTCTTGCCATTTTTCCTGTTTATCCTCCTTGCGATTCCGGTTGGTGGGTTTGCTGCAGCGCTTGCGTTTTATAAAGTAAACAATCAACCGTTCATTAAAGTCATTGCAAATGCCATATCGTATTATACGGGTTCGCGCCTCTATATATGGAGAAAGCGCGAGGCAAAGAAAAAGAAAATCGAGATAACAAAACCAGCGCCCACCACTCTTAAGATGGGGGTTCCAAAAATAACGGAAAGCAGATTAAAAGACATCGCTTGGAGTTTAGATGTTAAAGAAACGATAAAATAATTTTATGCCCAAACCATCAAAAGGAAAATCAGCACAAGACTTTGTCCCCATTCGAGAAATCCGAGATGGCGTGGTTATTACAGAGGATAACCGACTGCATGCGGTCCTGATGGCCTCATCTCTTAATTTTGCCCTGCGTTCAGCCGACGAACAGGAAGCCATTACGTCTCAATATCAAAACTTTTTAAATGCCTTGGATTTTTCGGTGCAAATCCTGATCCAGTCCCGGCGTTTAAATATCGAGCCCTATCTCGAAACATTGAGGGAGGCTGAAAAACAACAAACCAATGAACTCTTGAAAATTCAAACTCGTGAATATATTGAATTTGTCCGAGTATTCGTAGAGAACACGAAAATTGTGAGTCGGCACTTTTATATTGTGGTAACCTTCGTACCCGCCTTTCTCGGGGCAGGGGGGAAGGGGATTGCAGGAATATTTGGTGGACTTTTAGGTGGCAAGAAAAAGTCAGCCAGAGGACCGGCAGAGGATGAAAAGTTTGAAGAATACAAGGCTCAACTTTTTCAACGGACCGAAACCGTCTCGGGCACGCTTTCTTCAACCGGCGTTCGGACCGTGCCGCTTGAGACGCAGGAATTAATAGAGCTTTTCTATGGATTCTTTAATCCCGGGGAATTAGAGCGCGGGCATGCGCCACAAATACGTAGTTAACTTTAACTGGTTTAGCTTATTAAAAAATATGACAAAAATTAAAGATACTAAAAAGCTACAAGCTAATCAGCTAAAAAGCTAAATCATATGGCTTTACTAGACTTCTTAAAACCGAAAAAGAAGGACGAGGAGGAAAAGATTATTGCGATCGCGCCCGAGCAGATTTACGAAGCAGCGGTTTTGGAATTGAAAGATATCATCGCTCCCTCTGCTCTTGAGATCAATACCAGTTACATAAAACTGGGCGAGAAAATCGCGCGCACCTTATTCATTTTTTCCTATCCCAAATTTTTATCCATCAACTGGTTCAGCCCGATCATTAATCTGGACAAGGTTTTTGACATCTCGCTCTTTATCCACCCGATTGATACCGCAACCGTCCTCAGGCAGCTCCAAAAAAAAGTGGCGGAAGTACAATCTCAAATTCACACGCGCCAGGAAAAAGGAATGGTCCGCGATCCCATGCTCGATAGTGCCTACCAAAATTTAGAAGAGCTTCGCGATAAACTTCAACAAGCCCAGGAAAAGCTTTTTTCATTTGGTTTTTATATCACCATCTATGCGGACTCGCTGGAAGAACTGAACCGAGAAGAATCTGAAATTCGCTCCATGCTGGAATCTAAACTGGTCTATGCGAAACCGGCTCTTTTTCAACAGCTGGAAGGGCTGCTTTCCAACTTTCCTTTGGGTACCGACAAGCTCGCAATTAATACCCGATTGAATTCATCGCCAATCTCAAGCATTTTTCCATTTGTTTCGTTTGATCTTACCTCAAACAAAGGAATTCTTTACGGAATTAATCGCCACAACAACGGCTTGGTGCTTTTTGACCGCTACAGCCTTGAGAATTACAATTCTGTTCTTTTTGCAAAAAGCGGCTCGGGCAAAAGCTATACGATGAAACTAGAAATCCTCCGCTCTTTAATGTTTGATGTCGACGTGATTATTATTGATCCGGAGCGCGAATACGAATATCTTGCAGAAGCGGTTGACGGACGCTACTTTAATATTTCTTTGACCTCGCAACATCACATTAATCCATTTGACTTGCCGACTCCACGCGAAGATGAGGATCCGGCTGACGTGCTTCGCTCAAACATTATCAACCTGGTTGGCCTTTTTCGGATTATGCTCGGTGGTTTAACGCCTGAGGAGGATTCTATTTTGGACCGGGCGATTTCCGAAACGTATGCCTCGCGCGACATAACGCCGGATGCGGATTTTACAACAAAGATACCGCCCATCTTGTCAGACCTGGACCTGGTCCTTGCCAACATGGAAGGAGGGGAATCGCTTGCCCAGCGGCTCCGCAAATACACACAAGGCACATGGGCAGGATTTATTAACCAGCCCACCAATGTGGATATTAATAAAAAGTTGATTGTTTTCTCGGTTCGCGATATGGAGGACGAACTGCGGCCCATCGCCATGTATCTCATCATTCACTATATTTGGAATGCGATCAGGAAAAACATTAAAAAGCGGCTTTTAGTGATTGATGAGGCGTGGTGGATTATGAAGCATGAGGACGGCGCATCGTTTTTATTCGGAATTGCCAAGCGCGCGCGCAAATACTTTTTGGGCGTGGCTACGATTACCCAAGACGTGGACGACTTCCTGCGCTCGCCCTACGGGATTCCCATTATCACAAACTCTTCCATGCAGCTCCTCTTAAAACAATCGCCTACCACGATCGATGTAGTGAAAAAAGCCTTTAATTTAACCGACGAGGAGAAATTTCTTCTTTTGGAATCCGATGTGGGCGAGGGGATGTTTTTTGCAGGACTTAAGCATGTTGCGATAAAAATTATCAGCTCGTACACCGAAGATCAAATTATCACCTCTGACCCGCATCAATTATTAGCCATAAAGAAGGCAAAACAAGAGTTTGCCCAAACCAATAAAAAAGAAAATGGCGAGTGAAGAAGAGCGCGCTTTCGCGCTTCAAGAGATACGGAGAGGAGAACCGCAAAAAGAAGACACTGCGAGCAAAGACCGGCAAGCACCAGCCGGACCGCGCATTAATCCTGTTGAGGGGGGAATGATGATGGCATTTGCGATGCTGAACGACGGCTTGGATTACTTAATCGTTGGATCAATTCCGCTTGTTGGCGATCTCTTAGACGGTATAACGTGGTTTACAATTTCCATGTGGGTGTGGGTGCGCGGACTTAAAAGACCGCCTTTATTTCTTGGGCTTGGCGCAATCGAATTAATTCCTTTTGGCGATCTTATCCCGACCTATACTCTTATGGTTATTGGAATCATAATTTACAATAATCCTCGTTTTGGAAAACTTAGAAAGTTTGCCCATGCTTAAGATATTTTCCATTTTAATAATAGTCATCCTCGCAGGGTTTCTGCAACCTCACGCTATGCACGCTCAATTTCTTTCTAACCAAGATGTTGGTTCGGTTTTTATTGAACTCGTTCAGCAATTTTCAGGACCAGTAAAAGAATTTCAAGGTCCCAATGAAAACTATGTGGCCTGGATAAGAAGCTCGAGCATTGATGTAAATCGCGCGACCATCACCTGGATTCATAATGGAGATACGGTTGCAAGCGGACTGGGAGTAAAAACCTATCAATTTAGAACCGGCGATGTTGGCGAGCGCGAGTCACTGCGCGCGATCGTTGTAGCAAATGGCGGCAGGCGCCTTGAAGCATCTCAAGTCTTTCGTATAAATAATGTTGATCTCTTGTGGACGGCAAATACAACCGTTCCGGCCTGGTACAAAGGTAAGGCCTTGGCATCTCCCCGCTCAATTATTACGGTGAGTGCTTTCCCGGAGATTATGAGAAATGGCTCAAAGACGCCGTCCTCTCAACTCATCTATCGCTGGTCATTAGATGATGATTTTATTCCTGAAGAATCCGGGGCAGGAAGAAGAAATTTTTCTTTCCGGGCAGACCTCATTCCGGGCACCGAGCACGAAATAACCATAACTGTATCCGATCTGAGTGGTACGCGCGGGGCTCAAAAAACCATTGTGATTCCGGTAGCTGGGCCTAAAGTTCTTTTTTATGAAGAGCGTCCCCTTGAGGGCACGGTGATAGGTGCGGCCTTAACGAATTTTATTTTGCCTGCCGGCACCCAAAGCACATTTAGAGCGGTTCCATTCTTTTTCACTCGAGGCGCTCCATTATCCTATAAATGGTTCATTGACGGAGAGGCCGCCCAGGAAGAGGGGCTGCCCGATATTCTTCGCCTTACCGCAGCCATCGGTTCGGGGGGGTTGGTTTCCATATCCACAACGATTAATAATGTTCGAAATATTTTGCAGCGAATAAGCGATAGTTTTACCATCGATGTTCAATAAGATTTTCATTATAGTGCTTTTAGTATCGAGCTTTATGCTGGCAATACATTTTGCTGATGCTGCCCAAGGAATAGTTAAGCAATTTGAAGGGTTTGGGAAAGAACCCGGACAAGCTTTTATCAATTTTCTTGTTTGGCTTTTCCCGCTCATGCTGGCATCGGCTATGGTTTTAGCGGTTCTTATGATTATTTTCGCTGGGTTTCAATGGATGGCAGGCGCTGTCTCACCTCCTCAAGTAGAAGAGGCAAAAAAGAAGATTTGGGCTGCGGTTATTGGACTTACGCTTGCTTTAACTTCCTTTTTAATCCTTAAGACCATTAATCCGGATTTAGTGAGCTTGCGAAATCCCAGAACTCTAGTCGTGCCTAAGCCACCCGAAATTCCTGAAACTCCTGTCACGCAAACTCCATTAGAATGTTATCAGGGTCCGGGCGGATTTTTCAACAACCGACAAGATTGTGTACTAGCATTGCCCGCTGGACCAATACGGCAAGCTTGTATAGGAATGGAAGAGAGTCTCCCTGGAGCATTAGAATGCCTTTGTACACCCACAGGAGCATGCATATAATATGAATCCCGTTAGAAGTCTTTGGCAGAAAAAAATTTCTTGATTTTTTTCTGCTTGGAAAAACATAGTGTATAATTAAATCATGCAACCTCTACAAACATATTTTTTGTTCAATAAACACAGACTTCTAACAGGATGAATAAACCACTTGCAATAGGACTTATAATATTTTTTATCTTAGTGATTGCCGTTGGGGCCATCTGGTTGGTAGTTCGCCCAGTGCCGGAAATTCCTGCGCCCGAAAGGCCAATTCGCCGTTTTCCGTTTGGTATTTTTGGCCCGACTGAAGAATTGCCGCCCCCAGAAGTTGAGGCACCTATACTTGAACCAGGAAAACGAGCCTTAACCTTGCTTTCAGCGGAAGCAATAAGTGGTTTTGCCATTTTGTCTGCCAAGGAAAATTCCACGTCCACTCCTGCCAGCGTCCGATTCATTGAGAAAAGAACTGGCCATGTGTTTGATATTGGAGGGCAAGGAGAAAATAAAATTCGCATCTCAAACACTACGATTCCTAAAATCTTTGAGGTTAATTGGTCGCCGGATGCCTCTAAAGCCATCTTAAAATATTTTGAAGGCGAAAATTTGCGTATCGTATCAGCGGTATTTGAGGCCACTTCCACCACCGGAACGATCCTGCCTACAAATATTCTCTCAAGCACTTACGCGCCTCACCAAGAAAGAATTCTCTATCTTCTCCTTGTAGCGGATGGCGCGCGAACCATTGCTGCAGACCCTGATAATACCGGCCAAAATGAAATTCTTTTCTCACCCTTTCAAGAATTTAACATTACCTGGCCGGAAAGAAACACGCTTTCGTATCTGAGTCGTCCTTCCGGAATCGCTCCTGGGTTTCTGTTTGCATATAACCTGCGGGCCGGTGTCTTTAACAAAGTGATCGGGAATATTTTTGGCCTTGAAGTGCGCTGGTCAAAGGACGGTAAAAATTTACTTTTCTCCGGATACAATCAAAACACGCGCATCCCTCAGTTATTCCTTTACGATACCCGGGGTAAAATTTCCAAAAATCTGCAAATAAATACTTTCGCGCCCAAATGCGCCTTTTCTGAAAAGGATGAAAATATAATCTATTGCGCGATTGACGCAAATCTGCCTCCGGCACTCTATCCGGACGAATGGCTGCAAGGCGCAATTTCGACCACGGATTCTCTTTGGAAAATTAATCTGGAATCTGGAGAGAAGAATCTGCTTGATACCGAAAGAAAATTTTTCGATATAGATCAAATAAGCATTTCAGACGATGATGAATTTCTCTATTTTGTTGATAAAAAAAATGGCTCCCTATGGAGCCTCAAGTTGAGTGATTAACTTGCGGGGATTCCTAATAAGCTACAAGCTCGTTATAAAGGCTTAATCACTACTTTTCTTTCCGCGCCCTCGCCCGTACTTTGAGTTGCAATGTCTGGATACTCGGTAAGGGTGGCATGAACCACTCTTCGCTCATATGCGCTCATCGGTTGCATGGCAACCTCTTTTTTAAAATATCTCACGCGCTGGGCAGAAAGACGAGCTAAGTCTTTTACCTCCTCTATTTTCTGTTTTTGATAGTCATTCACATCAACAAAAAATTTGGGAACCTCACTCTGATCCTTCAGCGTGTATTCGGTTATTCTTCGGATAATATGGTTGAGGGCCCGTAAACGCTCGCCATTTTCTCCAATAAGCAAGCCTCCGTCTTTTGTGTGGATGCTAAAATATACGTTTTCCGGATATTCAATAAAATCAACTGAGCCTGAACATCCCAATTTTTCAATTAGGGTTTGAATCATTTCTTGAATTTTCTTGATCTCTTTTTCCATAAAGTATTTTTGCCTTTCGTCTTACGATTCCTTCGTGCAGTATACTAAACATATTAATCGTTGTCCAATAAAGACTCACGGCCGCAGGAAAACGAAGCGCAATAAAAAAGATGAGCGCCGGCATCATATAGGTCATCTGAAATGTTAACATTTGACTGAAGTCGCCCGGCCGGCGATCTTTTTTATTTGCGCCCTTACGGGAGGATGATTTAGAAACCTGAGCCCACTTCATCTGCACAAATTGTGAAAGACCGGTTAGTACTGCCAAAAAAATACTTGGCTGAGTTAACTCAATGAGCCCCAAAAATTTCGTATGGATAATCTCCGGTAAGGAAACAAAAGAATAAAGATATTTAGCTCCGGATGAAATATCATCAATAAAAACAAAATAGAGAGCGATCAGAATCGGAAGCTGAATAAAAAGCATTAAAATGCCGGAGAACGGATTAATGCCGTGCTTTTTGTAAAGCTCCATGGTCAGACGAGCTTGTTCTTGCCGATCTTTATGGTCTTCTTTGATTTTTCTTAGCTCCGGTTCAACGAATTTCATCTTTTGTTGAGTTTGAACCGAGCGGTGGGTTAATGGAAACAGCGCCAAACGCACAACGAGCGTGAGGATGATCACGCTCAGTCCTAAATCATGAAACGGTAAGACGTCGGTTAGAAAAACTAACGCATTGAACAAAGGGCGAAAAAAGATCTCGTTGAATAGAGTGCCAAACCAACTCATATGGATTTAAAAAATTTATTTAATTTCTTTTTTAACTCTTGAAAAGAAAGGTTTTCTACTCCTTTTTGAAAGGAAATTACAATATCGTAGGATGATTTTACGTGGGGCAATAAAGAATGTATAATTTCTCGTGCCCTGCGTCGAAGTTTATTGCGCACGACTGCGCGTTTATCTATCTTTTTAGAGACAAGAATGGCAATCTTAGAATCATGCCTTCTTGATGCAATAAAATACATTTTTATCTCTGAATTTATGATTTTCTTTCCGCGGCGAATAACGTTGGGAATCCATGTCCGACTGGATGGGTTAATTTTTTTACTTAAAACCATTAAACAGTTAGCTTCTTTCTGCCTTTACGGCGTCTTCTTGTAAGCACCCTTCCTCCGGAAGTCTTTTTACGCTTTAAAAATCCATGCGTTCGCTTTCTTTTGCGCCGTTTAGGTTGATAGGTTCTTTTGGGCATATGAATTCTTTATTCTACAACACATTTAATGGTTTAACAATATTAACAAACCGTCCCCAGATTATTAACATAATAGCAAGGTTTAGTAAAAATTAAAGTTATTTTAGAGTGCGCTATACTTTAATATAATAGACATTATCATAAATAATAATTATCTTGTTACTTGCTAATCAAAAACACATACCTATGACTAAAGAAGAGCTTTGGAAATTAGTTCTTCGGGAACTGGAGCTTGAAGTTTCTAAAGCAAATTTTGCCACGTGGTTTCAACATACGCTTATTGCTGATCACGCGGATGGCAGAGTGACGATTGGTACTCCGTCGGCATTTGTTAAAGAGTGGTTAGAAAATAAATATCAAAAACCTATTCTTAAATCTTTGCGGTTGCATGCCCCGGACGTTCGAGGAATAGAATTTTCAATTACTTCTCAAAAAGCCGCGCCTACTACAAAATCAGCGCTCCCGAAGCCTCAAGAGGAGCAATTAGATTTTCGCGAACTATATGTCGATAAAAAAACCAATCTAAATCCGCGCTACACGTTTGAAAATTTTATTGTTGGGACTTTCAACGAACTTGCATCCGCATGTGCACATGCAATTGTCAAAAGCCTTGGCACCCTCTATAATCCTCTTTTTATCTATGGGGGAGTGGGGTTGGGAAAAACCCATCTCTTGCAGGCAATTGGAAATAAATTAAAAGAAGAACAGCCAGCCAAAAAAATCTACTATGTGAGCGCGGAACGGTTTGCTAATGAGCTCGTCTCAGCTATTCGAAATAATGAAACGCCTATTTTCAAAGACAAATACCGCTCTTTTGATGTATTAATTATTGACGATATCCAATTTATTTCAAATCGAACATCGACTCAGGAAGAGGTTTTCCACACCTTCAACACAATGTACGAATTAAATAAGCAAATTGTTTTTTCTTCAGATCGTCCTCCGAAATCAATCCAAAATCTTGAAGAACGTCTTCGCTCCCGCTTTGAGGGAGGCATGATTGCGGATATCTCAGAACCAGATTACGAAACACGTCTTGCGATATTGCAGACAAAAGCCTCTCAAAAACAAGAATATGTCCCTAACTTAGAAATTCTTGAATATATCGCTTCGGTAGTCCGTTCAAACATTAGAGAACTGGAGGGAGCGCTGAATACCGTTGTAGTTGGGTCCAAAATAAAAAAGCGGCACTTATCTTTAGATGAAGTGAAAAATGCTCTGAGTAAAAATACGAAGCCGAAGAAAATTCTTCATGCCGGACAAATTATACAGTTGGTTGCTCGTTTTTACGATGTTCCGGAAAAGTATCTTTTTGAAAAAACCAGGAGAAAAGAGGTAGTGCGTCCACGCCAAGTCGCAATGTACCTCTTGCGAGAAGATTTTAATGGCTCGTATCCTTATATCGGTCAAAAATTTGGCGGGCGTGATCATACCACTGCCATCCATGCATGTGTTAAAATCGCAAGGGATGCAAAAAAAGACGAGCGTTTAAAAGAAGAGTTGAAGTTAATCCGTGAACAGCTTTATGAAGCTGAAAAATAGCCTGTTTACAACTTAAGGAAAAAGTGTGTTTATTTTTTAAAGAATTAAAACGGTAGTAAATTATTCACACTTTATTCAGAAGAAATTAAAAAATAAAATTTAGAAATCACTTTCGTTTGTAATAAAAAAATGGTTTTCCACTTATCCACAAACTAATCTACAACTACTTTATAAATTATTAATATATATATTCGTATGGAATTTACTTGTTTAAAAGAACAACTTCAAAAAAGCCTGCAATTAGCAGAGCGTCATATAGATCGCGCCTCAACTATTCCTATTCTTAAAGGAATTTTATTAAAAACAGATAAAAATACTTTAATTATTCGTTCAACAGATCTTAATACAGGATTTGAAACCTATATATCAGCACAAATTAAAAAAGAAGGAACGATTGTTATTCCTGCGCGTCCCAGTATCTCACTCATATCTTCTATAACAGGAGAAAAGACCCGTATTTTATCTCTTAACAATAATATGAATCTTATTACTAAAAATACCACTACAGTAATTAAGGGGTATCCACACGAAGAATTTCCAAAACTTCCTGAAATAAAAAATGGTGAGAAAATAATTTTCTCTATTCGGGATTTATTAAAGCAGTTAAAAAGCGTTTTTTTTGCTGCCTCGCAATCGGATATAAAACCAGAAATCTCAAGTATTTTATTCAAGGGCGACTCTAATCAGCTTATTAAAATAGCAGCTACCGATTCATTTCGCCTGGCTGAGAAATCATTTAAAGCTCATTATAATAAACCCTTTTCTTTTTTATTTCCTGTGCGTCGCGCCATCGAATTTATTAAGATACTTGAAGGTTTTAATGGGGAAGTTGAAGTTATTTTTGATCAGCAACAGTTATGTGCTCTTCATCCCTCTTTTTCTTATTTTACAAGACTAACAGAGGGTAGATTTCCAGATTACGAACAGATTATCCCCACCACCTTTAGCACAGAAGGAACAATTAGCCGGCGCGAACTTATTGAAAACCTAAAACTTGCAGGTATATTTTCAGGGCGGATGAAGGAGGTTCACCTTCGGGTTTACCCAAACGATAATCTTTTAGAAATATCTACTCAGGATAGTGAACTAGGGGAGCACGTAAGTCGTTTGTCTATTCGGGCAACTGGAGAGAATATAGATATGTCATTTAATCAGCGATATATTTTAGATGGCTTGGAACCCATTGAATCCGAACAAGTTATTCTTCGATTCAGTGGCGCGGGCCGCCCGCTCACGATTCAAAATCCACAAGATTTATCATATACTTATTTAGTTATGCCGATGAAAAATCCATAACAAAACATGCCATTCAGACAGATCACGGATTTTTTAAAAAGATTTGAAAAAATCTCGCATAACCATGAGATCATTGAAAAAGAAGCTATAAAATGGTGCGAATCTCGCGCCCTGATAGATCCTTGTGGGTTGAAAATAGAAATGAGGCATCCGCGTTTGATTATAAAAACCCAGAGCATGGCGTTAAAAAACTCTATTTTTCTTACACAAACCGCATTACTACGCGAGCTTAAAAAGAAATTCGGCCAGAGAGCGCCAACAATTATTTCTTTTAAATAATTCTAATTTCCTATATGGATATTTTGATTTTTTACCCATTCAAGAATGGGATATTCCCATAATGCAAATTGTGGATCGCGCTCCGGCTTTTCTGGAGACGGTCCTTGCGGGTCTTTTTTATCAACCCAGTAGAGAATCGAGTGGACTTGGGCTTTTTCTTCCCCTCTCCATTCGCCCCGCAAGACCGGCTTTTCTACCGTTATGGGTTCTGGGAGAAAAAAATCTTTTTTCTCAAGCGTTTTAAGCGCCTCTTTAAAAAACGCATTCCACAAAGGAGCGGCAATAAAACCCGCAACCCTTTTTTCCATGGAAGAATTGTCGTTATTTCCAAACCAGACTCCGAGTGCAAAATTAGGGACATATCCAATCACCCACGCATCACGAAAATCATTCGTGGTCCCCGTTTTTACTGCTACGATACGACCAGGAAAATAAAGATAAGAAAATTCGCCAAATGCAGGCGCGCGGGCTTCATTATCTGAGAGAATATCGTTAATGAGGCGGGCTATCTGCGGTTCGAGCGCTTGATAGGGGGAGGGGCGATATTCTTCGAGCACGTTACCTTTAGAATCTTCCACTTTAAGAACCGAGGTAATCTGGTTTCTTACGCCGTCATTGGCAAAAACACTATACGCCCCGACCATTTCTAACAGTTTTACTTCTCCTCCTCCTAAAACCAGCGTTAAACCGTAGCGATAAGGATCCGTTAAGGTTGTAATACCTAAGTCTCGTGCAGTTTTTAAAGAGTCGAAAAGACCGGCTAAGTAAAGAGTTTTTACAGAGGGGAGATTGATCGATTGTGCTAGGGCTTCTCGAAGCGTAACCGGTCCTCGAAAAATTCCATCATAATTTACCGGATGATAGCATGGATTTTCCCCGACCGTTATTTTTTTTGGAGACTCTTTTTGTTTTCGGACGTCGGCATCGCAATCCGGATTAAACTCGGTAGGCAAGTCAAATAAAGAGGTCTCGGGAGTGAATCCTTTTTTAAACGCTGTCGCATAGACAAATGGTTTAAATAAGGAACCTGGTTGTCTGCCGAGTGCATAAGAGGTGACATTCACTTTGGGCTCAAATCTACAATTAACGCCGGGCGTACATCCTTCAGGTAGAGGATCGGCGAACCAGTCTCGCGAGCCAACCATAGTGAGGATTCCTCCGGTTTCAGGATCAATCGCCACCAGCCCCGCATTTGATACGTTAAATTTATCCTCTTCTTCTTCGATAAATTTTTTTGTTAATGCTTCTGCTTTTTGCTGCAGTTCCCAATTAAGCGTTGTCGTGACTTTGAGGCCACCTTTTTCTATGGCATCCTCACCATATTTTTTTGCTAAATATTCGCGTACATAGAATACGAAATGAGGAGCTTTTAAGGTTTCGTTCCCGCGTGTGATAAATTTAACCGTTTCACTCTTTGCATCTTCAAACTCTTTTTGGGTAATGAAGTTGTCGGCACGCATTCTCTTTAGAATTAAATTTTTCCTTTTTTCCAATTGGTCACGGTTTGAACCATAAGGAGAGTAAAGTGTGGGGGCTTTTGGGAGCGCTGCCAAGTAGGCCGCTTCTGTCAAGGTGAGATCTTGAATTTTTTTGCCGAAATAGATTTCTGTTGCGGCTGCAACCCCGTAGGCCGAGGCGCCGTATGGAATTTCATTAAGATAAAAACTAAGAATTTCTTCTTTAGAAAATGCGCGTTCAACTTTAAATGCTAAAATAACCTCTTTGACTTTACGATTTAAGGTTCGCTCCGGCGTTAGAAGTGTATTTTTAACCAATTGCTGGGTAATGGTAGACCCTCCTTGGCGAATGCTGCCCGAGAAAAGATTTACAAAAAAAGCGCGGACGATCGAGGATAGATCAATGCCAGGATGGTTATAGAAATCAGAATCTTCGATAGTAACCGTAGCATTTTTTATGTTGCGCGGGATTTCCTCAAATGGCACGATGGTCCGCTGAATATCGCTATGGATATCGTAGAGGAGCACTTTTCCTGTCTGGTCATAGATTTTGGTAGACTCAATAATTTTGCGTTGTCCAAAGGCATCAAAATCAGGAATATCGAGCGTGAGTATCCAAAGCGCTACAGCACCAACCATGCCTAGAGCCAAAAAACCCCCTCGTAAAACAAGGAATTTTAGAAAACGTGGCCTTTTTTCGCGTCTGATCATTTACGCTGTATAATAACATCTTTTAGCATTTTTCGCAAGGGTAAATTGAAGGCAGGTTTACCCTATGATAAGCTGAGGAAATGATAAGAGGTTTGAATGAAAAATTAACCGATCTTTTTAGCCGAAGCGTTGAAAGGGTTATCGGTAAAGAGGAGTTGGAGGAGAAATTAAAATCGGGCAAAAAACTGCGAATTAAATACGGGGTCGATGTTACTGCTCCATTTTTACACATTGGTCACGCGGTTAACCTTTGGCTGATGCGCGCTTTTCAAGAGGAGGGGCATAAAGTGGTTTTTCTCATTGGGGATTTTACAACAAAAATTGGGGATCCTACCGGTAGAGTCGAGATGCGCCCCTCTATCTCAGATGCCGCAATAAAAAAGGGCGCAGCAGAATTTAAAAAACAGGTTTCAAAAATTTTACTAACCGACAAAAAAGTTTTTGAAGAAAGAAGAAATTCCGAGTGGTATAGCCGCATGAAAACCACAGATTTTATTACCCTACTTGGGCGCCTTACTCATGCACGCCTTATTGAACGAGACATGTTTCAAGAGCGCATAAGAAACAAGCGAGAAATCTATATGCACGAGTTAATCTATCCAATCCTTCAGGGCTATGATTCGGTAATGTTGAGGTCCGACTTCACTATTATCGGATCCGACCAACTTTTTAATGAAATGGTGGGCCGAAGGCTACAAGAAAAATATAGCCAAGAGCCGCAAGTAATCGCGCTTACGCGAATTACGCCGGGTATTCGCGGTGGCGTAAAACAGTCCAAAAGTTTAGGAAATTATATTGGGCTTGAAGATTCGCCTCGAGAAAAATTCGGAAAGGTTATGAGTATACCCGACGAGCTTATAATTCCGTATTTTGAAATTTACACGTTAAAACCGATGGAGGAGATTCGAAGGACGGAGCGCGATCTTAAAGCCAAAAAAGTAAATCCGATGCTATTAAAAATGGAGCTTGCCCGTGGTATTGCTTGCCGATATCACGCGAAAGCCGAGGTAGATAGCGCAGAGACTTTTTTCACAAAAACCTTCCAAGAAAAAGAAATGCCCAAAAATATTCCTGCAAAAAAAATCAAGAAAGGAGAAGAGATAATCCAGACCCTTATAAAATCAGGGTTAACAAATTCTGCCTCTGAAGCAAGGCGTCTTATCCACGCCGGAGCTGTTGAAATAGATGGGAAAGCGATTTCTGATGTACACCATAAAATAGAGAAACCAGGGGTTATACGCGTAGGGAAGAAAAAGTTTTTAAAAATTATTTTTGAAAAATGAGAGTAGTAGATATAAAGCATTAAAAAACACAACACCCCCCCGAATTCGGGGGGGTGTTGTGTTTCGTGATTGAAAACTTATGCTATTTCTTCTTCCTCATCTTCATCTCCTTCAAGATCTTCTGCACTTGTGTCTTCCGTTTCGTCTTCCGGTTCATCTTCATCTTGAAGAGAAGGGTGAGCGTAGCCGCCGTAATGCCACATAGAGTGTTTAAGGTTAGTAATAACCATTGACGATCTTCTATACCCGCCACCAGGCGGATTTTATCACTATAAAAAAATCAAATTCTTTGTAAAGAGCTATTTGAGGGGATGTGGATAAGTTTTGGAACTGGAAACCGGGAATTGGATTTTAGGGTTAGATATTTCGTAGAGAGGTAAACGCGATAGCAACCGCATCAACGGCATCGTCGTACTTCAAAGGAGTTTCAATTTTAAAAATGAGATTAACCATTTTTTCCACCTGTTTTTTATCTGCCCGTCCGTATCCGCATATAGCCAGTTTAATTTCAGGAGGAGAAAATTCGTAAACCCGCAAATTTTTAGCAAGATACAAAATTATCCCCCGGGTCTCGGCTACGCGCATAACAGTTTTTTGATTGGTATTAAAAAAAAGTTTTTCTATTGCAAGTACATCGGGATTATATTTTTTAAGAAGACTCTTAAATTCTTTCCCGATTTTTTGCAAACGTTTTTCGTATAATTCTTGTTTTGAGGTTTGGATACAATCGGCGATAATCAGTTTTTCTTGGCCTTCATCCAATTTTTCGATTATTGCGTAACCCAGACGACCATAGCCCGGATCAATGCCTAAAATTCGCCTTCTCATTATAAATTGGTATTCGTATAAATATCATTAACGTCATCGTGTTCATCGAGCACCTCAAAAAGCTTCATGAGGGCTTCTTTTATTTTTTCGTCCACCGGTATGGGGGAGGTCGCATGCCAACCATCCTCAGTTTTTTGAAATAAAAAACGCGCAGATCCAGGAGCCGCTAATTTTGCGCCGTGCTCCCCTAAAATATGCTTTATCTCCTGATTAGTGCGGTTTTTATTATCCGTAATCCCAGCAATTAAAATCGCAACTCCTCCGGGCCCGTACGCTTCAAAAAGAACTTCCTCAAGTCTTGCCTCCTCGCTCCCGCCTGCCCGCTTGATCGCGCGCTCAATATTACCCGCAGGCATATTTGCTTCTTTTGCTTTCTCAATTGCGGAGCGCAGGATTGAATTTGTAGTCGGGTCTCGCCCTTTCTCGCGGGCGGCCATCGTAATCGTTCGCGCAAGTTTTGAGAAATGTTTGCTTTTTTGCGCATCCGTTAACGCCTTTTTATGTTTAATTTGAGACCAGCGGGAGTGACCACTCATTGTTTAGGTTTTATCTTCCTAATTTCCGATAAAATCACATTTTTTACCCGATCTACATCAGGAATGTCACGCGCAACAAAACTTTGCTCCCCTGCGGTTTGAACCCGGAGATTGCCGTAGCGAAGAATGGTTGCAAGAAAACTCGGAATCTCGACCGTAACATCTTGAATTTTAGAAAGCATGAACTCCGATGCTTCTCGCTTGAACATTCCTTTTTGCTCAACATCAATGATCCGTTCATTCGTCACAATCCAGATATCAAGGTAATAATCAAACCACAAAACAAATGCTATAAAGGTTACGGTAAGAAGATAGAGAGTAAAAAGATAAAAAACAAGCGGCAAAAGTAAGTCCGGGAGATTAAAAAGCGGGAGAAAAATAAGGAAGAAAAGCGCGCTGGAAAGCAGCAAAATCACCATGGTCATTTTGCTTGCAATGACAATCCAATGGCGGTGAAAGGCAACAATAACTTTCTCTCCTTCGTGTAGTTTTAGCATGCAAGCATTAAGGTTGAGGAACTAATGTGGGAACTAATGTAGGCGCTAAAGTCAAAAGCGCTTCCCACGGAACAAAAAATAAGAGAATGGTGGAGGTTATCATTAAGATTAGAGAAATTAAAAGAAAAGGTCCAATGACCCGCCGAGCCGGATCTTTGGGCAAGCTATATTTGCGATAGTGCCACAAAAGCGCTGCTACAATGAGCGTGTAGATTACAAGAAAAGTTAAATGAATTAAAAGCGCAAACAAAGTCATAAGAGCGGGGATTGCGGTGGACTTTTGCCAAGATGTTGCCAGGCGTGCGCCGTAGCCACGCGTCCCCTGGGAGTGCGTTCAATAAAACCAAGGCGCAGAAGATAAGGTTCATAAACTTCTTCAATAGTTTGAATATCTTCAGAAGTTGCTGCAGCCAAGGTACCTAAACCAACCGGCCCTCCTTTAAATTTAGTCATTAAAACATCAAGGACTTTGCGATCTGCTTCCTCTAAGCCTTTTTGATCAATGCCCAGAAGATCAAGTGTTTTTAATACGACATCTTCATCAATGCCGGAAACTTTATGAACTTGCGCCCAGTCACGAGCGCGTTTTAGCAGACGATTTGCAATCCGGGGGGTGAAGCGTGAACGCTCGGCAATGATAGATAGCGCCTTCGGGCGTATGGTAATGCCCAAGATATGGGCAGATCTTGAGAGAATTTTTTCTATCTCAGGGACGGTATAGTAATCCAGCCTTAAAACTCCGCCCGAAAAACGAGATCGCAAGGGACTCGAAAGAAGGGCGATTCGAGTTGTGGCTGCAATTAGCGTGAAAGAAGGAAGTTCGAGCTGAATAGATCTTGCGCCTGGTCCCTTGCCAATAATAATATCGAGCGAGCGCGACTCCATGGCTGGATAAAGGACCTCCTCAATCGTTTTATTCAGGCGATGCACCTCGTCAATAAAGAGAATATTTCCGGACGTGAGATTGGTCAGAAGGGAAGCCAAATCTCCTACCCGTTCAATGGCAGGACCTGAGGTAATTCTTATTGCCGACCCCATTTCTTTGGCAATCAGATGCGCTAGGGTCGTTTTTCCTAGGCCCGCAGGGCCGTAGAGCAAGATATGTTCTAAGGCCTCGTTTCTTTCTTTGGCGGCCTGCATAAGAATCTCAAGACCTTTTTTTATAGGCTCTTGTCCGATATAATGCTCCCAATCCAATGGACGTAGGGCTTTTTCTAAACCAATGTCTTCTTTTTTTTGCTCAGGTTGGTTAAGCGGCATGGTCTTGACAACTATAAGGTTTTTTGTTACCCTTTATGCGAATTGATGTGCCGCAAAGTCTCTAGGCAAATATATTTAAATTGGACTTTACTTTAAGGGCGACTTGGTTTCCTCCGCGTTGAGGTTCAGGCTCGATCATTTCTTTAGAAAAGTCCGAAGCTTGTAGATTCCCTCTATAAGCCACTTGCCTAGAGACTTTGCGGCATTTACTCGCCACCTACCCGTATTAATTCATCAAGTGAAGTTGCACCTTCAAGAACTTTCAGTACGCCGTCCTGGAACATTGTGATCATTTCCTGTTTTTTCATCGCTTCTTTCAGATCTCCTTCAGAAGGTTTTTTTAGGATAAGTTTTTCTACGGCGTCATCAACTAAAAAAGCTTCGTAAATACCGATTCGACCTTTGTAACCAATCGTATTGCATTCCTTACACCCCCCGGCCTTCCATATATGGCTTATTTTCTCAATATCTTTTTTATAGCGAGGAGGAATTTCTTTAAGCGCATCGGTAATGGTTTTTGCCTCTTTTGGAGTTGGTTTTACTTTCTTTTTGCAGTGAGAGCAGAGTTTTCGCACCAGTCTTTGCGCCATAGTTGCATTGATGGCGGGCGCAATAATGGCCGGATCCGTCTTAAGATCAATCAGACGGGGAATGGTTCCGGCAGCATTATTGGTATGGAGCGTTGAGAAAACCAGGTGACCGGTAAGTGCGGCATGCATGGCAATCTCGGCGGTTTCTAAGTCTCGAATCTCGCCAACCAGAATCACATCCGGATCCTGTCGTAAAATAGAGCGCAGCCCATTGGCAAAGGTATAGCCTTTTGAGGCATCCACCTGGGTTTGGCTAATGCCTGCAAGATGATACTCAACCGGATCTTCAATAGTGATTATTTTGATTCCTGGTTCGTTGACGCTTTTGACAAATGCATAAAGCGTGGTGGTTTTCCCAGAACCGGTTGGTCCTGTGGTTAAAATCATTCCGTTTGGACGCGCAATTTCGTGCTCAATGATTTTTTGAAATTCAGGATGCATGCCCAAATCTTTGAGGGTAAGGGCGATGGTTTTAGGATTCAGCACTCTGAGTACCAACGTTTCTCCAAAAGGTCCGGGAAGGGAGGAGACTCGTACTTCCATGTTTACTTCTTTCGTGCGGATCGTAAATCGTCCGTCTTGGGCTCGGTCGCGAACATTTAATTTCATCTCCGAGATGAGTTTAATGCGCGAGAGTATTAAATTATATGCGGATATATTGAATGCGACGATCTCATGAAGCACACCGTCGAGACGGAATCTCATTTTGGTTTTTTCTTCTTGGGGCTCAAGATGAACGTCTGAGGCATCGAGGGCCAAAGCGCCTGCAAGAATAACTTCCACTACTTCCGAAATTTTTCTAATTTTTTGTGCTTTGGCATAGGGCGAGAGCAACTTTTGAAAATCTTGAATACTTTTTACTTTTTGTTTGGATTCCTCGAGGCGTTCCGGAGAAATGTCGATAGATCCAGCGACCATCTCTTTAAAGACTGGAATTTCTTCGTAGCGTGACCAGGCGCGCTTCAGGCTGGTTTCTGAGACCAAAAAAAGCTCGGTTTCATACCCTTCATCAGAAAGTTTTTTTAAAACTTCTTTGGTTTTTAGGCGCTCGGGATTTAGGACCGCGATTTGCAGACGCTTTGCGATTTTTTGAAAGACTGCCATCTCTCCATCTTGCGCTTCCGCCTCCGGAACTAACTTAAGCGCATCGAGGTCAATGGTCATGCGTGAAAGATCGCCATAGGGAAGGCCGTGTTTTTCAGAAAGGATGCGTGCTAAATCCTCAGCTTCTTTTTCGCGAAGTTCTTCTAGTTGGATTTTGACATCCGTATTTTTTGCCATAAGTGCCTAAATTTTAAATAGGTTTTATGTATTTATTCTATACGATAGGCTTTCTTTTAACAATTCTCGAAGTTTTATCTCCGCCTCTGAGAAGGTAGGAAATGAAGGGCCAAAAAAATAAAGACTCTTCGGTTCTCTGCCCAGACGTTCAGCCATGCCAGTAAGAATTGCTGTATTTTCCCCAAAGATTATTGTGCCAATCTCACTCGCCTCATAGCAGAGGATAGAAAATGGTTGATGTTGAATGAATTTGCGAATCTTTCTGATAAGCGCGACTAGCATATCTTCCGCGGGCTCCAGCTGGGTTTTTTCAAAGTCTTTTCGGCTAAGAAAAGTCCAGCTGGTTTTAAGTCCGGTATCAATAGTGGTGCGTGCAAGTGCGCGCCCGAAAAGTTGGGCTCTCGCAATATCTTTTTCTTGCTCTACAATGTTGCTTACCGCCGTATGATTCGCCCCTTTATTTAAAAGAGCGCTTGCGAGCGCAAAAGTTTTTGCGCTCGCGGCATTTTGCATGTGGCCGGTTTCGTAGATGAGCGAAGCAAAAAGTAACGTGGTGACGGTCTCATCCGAAGCCAAGGATTCATTCAATGTTTCATCGATATCATGTATTTTTTCTGAAAGAGTTCGAGAATTTTTTAAAAGAAAAATGATTTTTTCTTGGGGAGGCTTTGCAACCGGAGTTTGTATTTTTCGAGACTCAGCTTCGTCTTCTCGGAAAAAATAAAAAGCCGTGTCCACCTCATAGGGCACTTTTTCAATGGAGAGCTCGTCAGGTTCCATGGGTTCTTTTGGAGAGATAACAATGCCAAGGGCATCGGGTTCTTCTTCATAGCGTATTTCCTCCAAGGCAATATTTTTAGGGATTTTGATCTTTATTTTTTGAATGATTTTTGGATTTTCGCGAATCGAGAAAATGGTTTTGAACTTTTCTTGAAAAGTGTTCGAGAGAGGGGGCCAGAAAAAAATTTCTTTATCATGGTTTTCGAGTATCTTTTTAAGCGCAAGGCTTGCAAGTAGTGTAGCCTCCTCTGCCGAGGGGTCGAGGGCAATCAAAAAACGTTTACCATTTTCTATGAATTCTTTGATTGTTCCCTCTCGGTCGTTCATGGCTTTATTCCTAGCATTTTTTTTGACTTAAGACAATGTTGACCCAAAAACCCTTCGTGGCGTAGTTTCGAAAGCGCGATTCCAACGGCTCACTGGACGATTCACCCGCTTGAGCCGTTGGTTTTTGGGTGCTTGCAAGAGTACCGAACTATAATGAAGCTCTTGACCTTTTTTATTTTATAGTGTATAATATTGTAAGAAGGTATTGAAAAAAACCCCAAGAAAAGGAGGTTGAAATGCGTTATCTAGTTCTTTTAGGCGTGATGCTGTTAGTGCTTTCCGGATGTGCAACTGTGAAATTCGTGGACTGGCCGGTTTTGCCGATGGACGATATCAAAAGCGAAAAAAAACTCCGAGGGGAGCGCGTTTTCATCGTCTACAATGGCCCTACGTGCAAGGGCGGGCAGAGTTCCATGGACCAATGGGTTCCCGCGGTCGAAGGCATCATTAAGGAAAGCTTCCGGATCCGGGGGGCGATTGTGGTAGATAACCACCCGACGCACATGGGCAAGATCTCCTACGGGAAAACGTTCCCGTACGCTTTCATCGTAAGCGTCTGCCTTTCTGGTGTGCCGGATGGCCGGATCCGATACACCCACACCCGTCGATACGTTGCCTTTATCCATATGGACATGATCAGTCGGCGGTGGCACGTGGTTGCCTCTGGCGCAGGCCAGCATAATTTCTCGGATGACCCTGTCTACGGCACCGAGCCCATCAAGGCGTGGCAGCAGGCCGCGCGCGAAGCGGTTTGCAAGCTGCATCCGTACTGCAGGCCGCGCACATCAAAATAGCTTTAACCCCGACCGTCTGCAAATGAGCAGGGTCGGGGTTTATTCTTGCCTTTTTTTCGTTACAATGAGGTCTATGAGGTTGTTGAAACTCGAGACGAGAAGTGCTCATGAGACTCAAAAAATTGCAGAAATTTTAGCTCAAGAATTAAAAAAAAATTTTCTTAGGCGTCAAGCAATGGTAATTGCACTATCGGGCGATCTGGGAGGCGGGAAAACCACGTTTACGAAAGGATTTGCTAAAGGACTCGGAATTCGGGAGAACATTTTAAGCCCTACGTTTTTGATTCTTAAAACGTATAAACTCCGAGGAAAATATTACACACTTTTCACGCATATCGATGCATACCGTTTAGAAAAACCAAAAGAGATTTTGAACCTTGGGTGGAGAGAATTGGTTAAAAATCCAAAAAATATGATTATCATTGAATGGGCAAAAAATATAGAAAAAATTCTGCCAAAGATATTTTTAAATATTAAATTTAATTTTGTCTCTCTCAATGCCCGGGAGCTCATCTTTAATGTCCGAGAAAAATAAAACCAAAAAGAAGCTATTGGTGATACTGGATGCGCATGCGATTTTGCATCGCGCCTATCATGCCCTGCCGTCATTTACCTCACCGAAAGGCGAGTCGACCGGAGCGCTATATGGATTTTCCAGCATGCTTTTAAGAATCATCCGCGAGTTCAAGCCCGATTATATCGTTGCAGCCTACGACTTAGCCGAGCCCACGTTCCGGCACATTGCCTATGAAAAATACAAAGCAAAGCGCCCTAAAGTAGAAGAAGAATTGATCTCTCAGTTTGACAGGTCGCGCGAGATCCTGAAGTTTTTTCATATTCCCGTTTATGAAAAGGCAGGTTTTGAAGCAGACGATGTTATTGGCACGGTTGTTGAGAAAAATAAAAAAGAAAAAAATATAGATATTATGATTGCCTCCGGTGATCTTGATACTCTGCAGTTGGTTTCAGGAAAAAAAGTCCAAGTCTACACACTTCGAAAGGGCAGTGAAGAAGCGATCTATGACGAGAAGGCAGTGCTAGATCGTTTTGGATTTGGGCCCGAGCTTCTGCCGGATTTTAAAGGGCTTCAAGGCGATCCTTCAGATAACATTCCCGGCGTGCGCGGCATTGGCGAGAAAACCGCCAAGGAACTGATTAAAAAATTTGGAACGCTTGAGAATATTTTAAAACTCGCCAAAGAAAATCCTGAAAAACTCAAAGCATCTGGGATTAAAGAGCGCATTATCAACCTTTTAGTTGAGGGAGAGGAAGAAGCGCTTTTTTCAAAAATCCTTGGACTGATTAGAAGAGATGCGCCAATATCTTTTCATGTAAAAGAAGCGCAGTGGAAGAGTTTTGATCGAGAAAAGTTAGAAGCGTTTTTTAGGGAATTGGGTTTTTTCAGCCTTTTGTCACGCCTGCCTGATGGGGGTGAAGGGGCGAAAAGCTCTTTTAAAGAAAAGATAGACCCGAAATTAGAAAAAAAATTATCCGTAGCAGCCTGGCTCCTAGATTCTCGTCGCATCAACATAACGCCGGAAGAGGTGTTTCATATCACAAATACGAAAACTACAAAAGAAGCATTCGCATGGCTTGAGAGCGAGCTTAAAAAAGAAGGACTGAAGACATTTTTTGACGATATTGAGCTTCCCTTGATCGATATTTTAGATGAGATGCAGCGTACCGGAATCCTTATTGATATCCCTCTTTTGAAAAAACTTTCCAAAAAGTATGAGGAAGAAATTTCAACACTGGAGAAAAAAATCTGGAAATTAGCAGGAACCGAATTCACTATGAATTCACCAAAACAATTATCCGAAGTGCTGTATAACAGATTGAAGATTAATGTAAAAGGCATTCGAAAAACCGGGACGGGTGCACGCTCAACCAGTTTTCCCGAGCTTAAAAAATTAAAAGGAGCGCATCCCATCATTGAGTTTATTATCCAATATCGAGAGCTTGCAAAACTCAAGTCGACTTACATCGACGCACTCCCGGTTTTGGCAGATGGCGCTTCTAGGCTCCATACAACGTTTAATCAGGCCGGTACCGTAACCGGGCGATTTTCTTCTCAAAATCCGAATTTGCAAAATATTCCCATCCGAACCGAGCTTGGTCGAGGGGTGCGCAGAGCGTTTATTGCACCGCCCGGCCACCTGCTTTTGTCTGCGGATTACTCACAGATTGAGCTCCGGATCGCGGCAATTCTTTCGGGCGACAAAATCATGAAAGAAGCATTTTTAAAAGGGAAGGACATTCATCAGGCAACGGCTGCTCAAATTTTTAACGTGGAGCCTGAAAAAGTGACGAGCGAGATGCGCAGAGTCGCGAAAACCATTAATTTCGGGATTCTATACGGCATGGGAGTGCGCGCGCTTGCCGAGAATTTAGAAATATCGCTCGACGAGGCGCGGCGCTTTTATGACGAATATTTTCAGGACTTCTCCGGTATAAAAAAATATATTGAAGAGACAAAAGAAAGGGCGCAAAAAGACGGAGTTACCAAAACCTTATTCGGACGCAGACGACATTTTCCAGAACTGCAAGCATTGCCAGAGTATTTAAGACATGATTATTTGCGAATGGCAGTTAACGCGCCGATTCAGGGGACTGCTGCTGACATCATGAAAATGGCAATGATAAGGGTATATAGGGCGATTCAAAAGGATAAAGAACTTGCCGGCACCATAAAAATGGTTCTGCAGATTCATGACGAGCTTTTATTTGAGGTGAAAAAAGACGCTCTTGAAAAAGCCGCACGTATCATCAAAAAAGAAATGGAAGCAGTATATAAAAATGATATCCCCTTGATCGTGGACATCCGCACAGGAGCCAATTGGACCGATTTAAAAGGATTAGAAATTAAAAATTAGAAATTTACCGTGTTATATCTTCTTTATGGAAAAGATACGTTTCGTTCGAGAAAGAATCTTCATGAAATTCTTGATGTTTTGGAGAAGAAAAATAAGGAGGCAGCATTATACCGCATAAACGCAGAGAGCGTTGATGAAGAGTCGTTCGTACAGCTTTTACGAAGCGACAATTTATTTGGCCAAAAATGTATCGTGGTTTTTGAGCAAATGCTCGAGAGCGAATGGCAAAAATTGTTGTTTGAGAACACGAAAACTATGGCAGAATCTTTAAATATCTATATTCTTTTTGAAGAAAATGTTTCTGCCCCTATCGTTAAAAAAATTGGGCGTATATCCCAAAAAGTTCAAAAGTTTGATCTTCTTAAAGAAAGCGAGCTTAAGAGTTGGATTGTAAAAGAGGTAAATAGTCGCGGCCTTTCATTATCCGATCAAGAACTTAACATTTTAATATCGAGTTTTAATAGCAACCTCTGGGCAATTAATGGTGCGCTTGAGCTTAGGCAACTCGGTGGAGATATTTATTATAGCGATTTCTTTTATCGGCCGTTTGAATTGGTTGATTTATTTTCCAAACGCCAGATGCGTGATGCTTATCTCTCTTTTCATAAAAACCGCAGAGGCGGCATCACTTCAGAGGAAATGTTTTGGAAGCTCTGGTGGCAAGTGAAAATGTTGCTCGCCGTCTCTTCTTATAAAGACGAAGGCCTAAACAATTTTCAAATCAAACAAAAAACCGGATTTCATCCGTTTGTGATTCAAAAAAGCCTGCAGGCACTCTCGCGCTTCAGCCGTGAGGAGCTTGAGAAAATTTTCGACGAGCTTTTTACCATGTGGCATGAATCCCGCCTTGAGCAATCAGATTTATCTTTAAAAATAGAACGATTGCTACTCGGTCTTAATTGAAATCAACTTGGTCAACCGTGATTTTTTGCGGTTGGCGGCATTTTTATGAATTACGTTTCGCTTGGCTGCTTTGTCAAGCGCTTTGTAAGCTTGGGGTAATAATTTGAGCGCCTCTTTTTGTTTGCCGGCCTTGACCAGTTTTTTAATTTTTCCAACCACGTCTTTAATTGCCCCTTTGCGTTTAAGGTTTCTTGCATGCCGTTTTTTAGATTGACGCAATGCTTTTTTTGCTGATTTAATGACAGGCATTTTCTTACTATATACAAATCTCGCAATAAATCAATATCGGGGCCGCTTTTCATAAAAATAGCGGCTTAGGAATAAGCCGCTTTACCGGGACGTCGCAAGCCCGTCTCGTGTTTGTTGGATGATCTCTATGCCGCGATACAAGAAGGTTCATTCTCCATTCTTTATCGTCCGGGAAAAAGATGTGATACATCTTTTCTTTGATCATTATACCCAGTCTTGATTCAATGTCGCCGTAGTGGTGAAGCCAATTGTCATTACGTAATGCCCAACCGATGCGTATTTTTGGGAATGTCCCGAATTCTAAACAGCACGTAGTAAGTTCACAGTAAGGATTTTTCTTTTTGATCTCCTCGGCAATAGCGACCTCAATGATTCCTGGCAATGGAGTTGTTACAGAATTCGGCATTCGCGATGATTGAACGGTTTTATACCAGCGTTTTGCCCTCTAATATTCTGACCCCTCTGGCAAAGATTCAACGATGATAGAAGTCTGTCCATAAGAGCCTAATCCTGTATGGATATCGAGCCAGCCGACAGCCTGAATACCAGCCGATACCTGTTCTCGAATAATTCTTCGAAAAAGTACATTCAGGGGAGATTCTTGAAAACCACCGAATTGTACTCCTTGGGAATATTTATATTGCCCACGTGTAAATGCTTCTTGGAGGTCCTTGCCGTATTTACGCGCATACTTAAGAGGAATTTTTAAGCTTTGTATTTCGGATATATCGATGCGTGCAGGATTAAAAACATCGCAAAGTTCATCATAAAGCGGGTTTTTAGTATGATCTTCGGGGTGAGAAAGAAAATTGCGATTCAGATCTTCGTTATCAGGACCAACTCTACGAAGCCATGAGGCCCCAAAAGGATTTATTATGTGTATAAAAAGCAGCCCTATGTCTTTTGGCAGACTAAGGCCGTCAAAGTGTTCTTTGAGTGTATGTTCTTGTATCAAGCTCCCCGCATACGCTTCTATTCCATGTACTCCAGAACTTACTCCAATTAAGCGAACGGGCTCCGTTGGCCCTATGTAGACAACGTCAATTGCGAGTTCTTCTCCATATTTACCTCGAACACCCGTCAAAACGTAAGAAGTAACTTTGACACCCCGATTTTCTGCAGTTTTAAGAAAAGCTTCTCGAGCCTGAATATATGTGGGCTTACGCACATCGATGAGTGCGATAGACATTTTTTACCTTTGTTAAGGTTGGGAAGCGTTGTATTCCGCTTACTATGATATCAGCGGGTGGGCACCTGTCAATTATACAGGAGATTAGACGTTTTTAAGTATATCTCTTAATTTTGTGGCCTCTTCAAAACGGAGCTCCCTTGCGGCTTCAAGCATTTGGCGCTCAAGCTCTTGTTTAATACGCCGAGGATTTTTGAGTTTCCGTTGAAGATCTTTGAGTAAAGTGCTAAACGCATCTTCCTTGGTTTTCTCTTCAATCCAGAAAGGCGGGCGAATGGCTTTCGTGATTTGCTTGGGAGTTATGCCGTGTTTTTTATTGTATGCTTCTTGAATACTTCGCCGCCGCCCGGTCTCGTCGAGAGTCTTTTGAATTGAGTCAGTAATTCGATCCGCATAAAGGATTGCGCGTGCATTTGGATGGCGCGCCGCGCGCCCAATAGTCTGAATCAAAGAGACCGTATTTCGCAGGAAGCCTTCTTTATCCGCATCTAAAATGGCAACTAGCGCGACCTCTGGCAGATCCAATCCTTCGCGCAAGAGATTAATGCCAATCAGTACATCAAACTCTCCTTCGCGCAGCTTTTGAAGCGTTTTTGAGCGTTCAAGAGTTTTAATCTCAGAATGCAAATACTCCGCTTTTATTCCTTTTTCTTTCAGGTATAGAGCAATGTCTTCGGCAAGGCGTTTCGTCAACGTTACCACTAACACGCGTTCACGAGCGTTAATGCTTTTTTGAATTTCAGTTTCAAGATTTTTGAGTTGATTTCTTGCGGGCCGAATTTCTATTTTAGGATCCAAGAGGCCGGTTGGCCGTACCAATTGTTCGGCCACTCCAGAAGCGCCGCCCGACCGGTTGAGCTCATATGGACTGGGGGTGGCTGAGATAAAAATCGTCTGGCCGGTTTTTTTGTCAAATTCTTCAAAGGTTAATGGTCGATTATCAAGGGCCGACGGGAGGCGAAATCCATAGTCTACCAATACCTGCTTTCGCGCCCGATCTCCGGCATACATTCCCCGGATTTGGGGAATAGACATATGCGATTCATCAATGAAAATTAAAGCATCTTTTGGTAGATAGTGGAGTAAGGTAAACGGAGCCTCGCCGGGCTTGCGACGCGAAAGGTGACGAGAGTAATTTTCAATGCCGGTTACGTAGCCGGTTTGGGTAAGCATTTCTATATCAAAACGGGTTCGTTGTTTCAAGCGCTCGGCTTCTAAAATTTTTCCTGCTTTTTTTAATTCTTTCACTCTTTCCTCCAGTTCCGATTTAATATTTTTGATGGCAATTTTCAGTGTATTTTTAGGAGCTACAAAATGTTTTGCAGGAAATATTTTTATATCCGGGACTGGGCACTTTGCATTTTGTAGAATATCATTTTTTATTTTTTCAATAGATTCGACTTTGTCTCCAAAAAATTCTATTTTGGTTATTGTTTCTCCATCCGGCGAGACTATTTCAATTACATCGCCTTTAACGCTAAATGTGCCGTGGAGTTTTTCTATATCATTGCGCTCATATTGCATTTCAGCCAAGTCTCCCAACAGCTCTTTTTGTTTTATAATCTGGCCTTCTTTTAATTCAAGTGCTACCCTTTCATATTCTTCAGGGTCGCCAATGCCATAGATACAAGAAACCGATGCGACAATAATAAGATCTCGCCGCGTTAAAGCGCTTTGGGTGGATGCGTGACGCAGGCGATCAATAAAATCATTGATCTTTGCATCCTTTTCAATATAGGTATCGGTAGCCGGTAAATAGGCCTCAGGTTGGTAGTAGTCATAATACGAGACAAAATAGTGGACCGCATTTTTTGGAAAAAATTCTTTAAATTCTTGATAGAGCTGAGCTGCCAGGGTTTTATTATGCGAGATAACCAACGCGGGCCGGTTGACTCGGGCGATCACATTGGCCATGGTAAATGTCTTGCCTGATCCGGTAACGCCAAGCAAGGTTTGATATTTTTTATTCGCACGGAGGCCCGCTACCAATTTTCTAGTGGCTTGCGGCTGATCTCCAGATAGGTTATAGGGACGGTGCAATTTAAAGCTCATGATATATAATGTAAAGAAATAACATGATTATCTCTTTAGAGGGAAAAATTACATTCCGGGCTGAGCGCTTTTTAATTCTTGAAGCGAACCACATTGGGTATAAGGTATTTGTGGGGCCTGAGACGCTACGAAAGATACCACAAAATCAAGAAACGGTCAAAATATTTACGAGCGCTTATCAGCGTGAAGATGCAGCAGAGCTTTACGGTTTTTTAACACTCGCCGAGCTTCATCTTTTTGAAGCATTAAACGGCGTTTCTGGAGTGGGTCCTCGAACCTCGCTTGCGGTTTTAGGGGTTGCGCCTCTAGACATGCTCAAAAGAGCCATTGGGGCAGGCGAGACGAGTTATTTAACCAAGGTGTCTGGTATTGGTAGAAAAGTTGCTGAGAAAATCATCCTTGAGCTTCGAGAAAAAATGGGCGCGGTGACAGAGAAAGGAGAGGGGCTTCAGCAAGAAGAAGACGCGCTCGATGCTCTGCGATCGCTAGGATATTCGCCGAGAGAGGCGCGCGAAGCTCTAGCTAGAACACCTGTCGAAGTAGAAGGAGTTGAGAAACGAATCAAGGCCGCACTCATGATCTTAGGGAAAACGAAATAACCAATGCCTGTTTTTTTAAAACGAATTGTTCCGCGGTCCATCGTTCGATTTTTCGGGCCAGCTTATCATTGGGCACTAGCCCGATTGGCTGCCTATTGGTACGGCTATCCTTCGCGCGGCATGACGGTTATTGGTATTACCGGAACAAACGGCAAATCGACCGTGGTTGAACTTTCGGCGCGTATTTTAGAAGAAGCAAGATTCCGAGTAGCCTCGGTTTCGTCAATCCGATTTAAAATCATGAATGAGTGGTGGCCAAATGATTTGAAAATGACCATGCCGGGTAGATTTTTTCTTCAGCGTTTTTTGGCTCGCGCAAAAAGAAAAGGTGCTACCCATGTGGTTCTGGAAGTTACCTCCCAGGGCATTAAACAATTTCGTCATCGTGGAATTGAATGGGATGTTCTTTTGCTAACCAATATTACTCGGGAGCATATTGAAGCTCACGGTTCATTTGAAAAATATCAAAAAACGAAAGAAAAAGTTTTTGAACAACTTATAAAAACCTACCGAAAAAAAGAAATACCGAAGATCATCATTGTTAATGAAGATGACAAACATGCCCTGGAATTTTTAAAATATAATGCCGACAAAAAACTAAAGTATTCACTCAAAAACATAGATTATATTCTTGAGAAAGATGGCATAAAAATCACGATAGAGGATATAGTCATTAAGACAAAATTGTCGGGAAGGTTTAATATATATAATATTATGGCAGCCATTACCCTCGCACGTAGTTTGAATATTGGTTGGGAAGAGATCCAGCGAGCTATTTCTAAAATTGATTCCATACCAGGACGTTTTGAATTTATACAACACGAACCGTTTACGGTTGTAGTAGATTATGCTCACACTCCAGATGCGCTTCGCAAGGTTTACGAGGCATTAAAAAATAACAATCTTATTTGTGTATTAGGAGCAGCCGGCGGAGGACGAGATAAATGGAAGAGAAGGGAATTAGGTCAAATTGCAGATGAATTTTGTAAAGAGATAATTTTGACGAATGAAGATCCTTATGATGAAGACCCAAACCAGATTTTATCGGAAATAGAATCCGGGATTTCTGCTAAACCCGTTCTAAAAATTTTAGACAGAGAAGAGGCGATTAAAAAAGCTATTTTGAATGTTCGGTCGGGAGACGCCGTTATTATTACCGGTAAAGGTTCGGAGTCGTGGATGATGGGTCCGAGGGGTACCAAGCTACCGTGGGATGATCGCAACATTACGCGAGAAGTTCTAAAAGCTAGAGACGAAGCTTATGGGTTATGAGGTAATTGGACACACGGCCGATATTCGATTAAAAGTCTGGGGCCTGACAGAGAAAGAGCTTTTTCGAGACGCTCTTTTAGGAATGATGAACCTTATTAAACCACTTGGACGTGGAATGTCCAAGTCAAGAAGAGTCGTAAAAATAGAAGCTGGGGACCAAACCGCGCTTTTGGTGGATTTTTTAAATGAGGCGCTTTACCAATCACATACGAAAAAAGAAATATATGATGAAGTGAAATTTAATCAGTTGACAGATAAGAATTTAGAAGCCGAACTTATAGGATTCCCAGTTGATGAATTTGATGAAGATATTAAGGCCGTCACCTATCACGAGGCAGAAATCAAAAAGCGCCCGGATGGGCAATTCGAGACGACGTTAATTTTTGATATTTAATTATGTCCCGTAATGCAATGTCAAAAGATAATCCCGCCCAGTATAAAATAACACTATGTATATAAAACATTATTTAAGTCATTGTTTATTAATTATTCCTACTGCGGATTACCCCGTAAGGCAATTGCAATTGCTTTACGGGGATTATCGCAGGCGGATTTGATATTGCTTTACGAGGTATGCAGATCTCCGATTTTAAAAAAATCAATGATTGGTTGTGGGAGATTCCAATCCGCCGGCTGGCGGACGGTATTGACATGAAGGTTCCTGCGCGTATTTATGCAAGTGAGGTGATGCTTAAGGATATTCTTCAAGATCGCTCAATTGAGCAGATTATAAACGTGGCCACCATGCCCGGTATTTATAAGTATGCCTTAGCGATGCCGGATATCCACGAAGGTTATGGGTTCCCGATCGGCGGAGTTGCAGCCATGGACGTTGAGAAGGGATTGATTTCACCTGGAGGAATTGGTTACGACATCAATTGCGGCGTAAGACTTTTGCGCTCTCGCTTAGAATTTAAAGATGTTAAATCACACCTTGAGTCACTTGGACGAGCTATTTTTAAAGAGGTTCCTTCGGGCGTTGGGCGTGGAGGTTGGTTAAAACTTAAGGATTCTGAGTTAGATGAGGTTTTAAAAAATGGAGTAAGCGAGATGCAAAAACGTGGATATACAAGGCCAGAAGATATCGGGCACACAGAATCAAACGGGACACTGCCAGAGGCAGATCCGAGCTGTGTCTCAAGCCATGCAAAAAATCGTGGTCGCGATCAGCTGGGCACCCTGGGAGCCGGCAATCATTTTGTAGAGATCGGAATAGTAGAGCGCATTTTTGATGACGTTTCTGCCAAAACCCTTGGTTTGTTTGAAAATCAAGTAACCGTTCTAATTCATACAGGTTCGCGTGGTCTGGGGCATCAAATCGCAACGGATTATATTCGGATCATGATGAAAGCCATGCCAAAATACGGCATCAATCTTCCGGATCGAGAATTGGCAGCCGTACCCTTTCAGTCCGAGGAGGGTCAGAATTATTTTCGCGCGATGCAAGCGGGTGCCAACTTTGCCTGGTCAAATCGTCAATTGATTACCTGGGAAGTGCGTAATGCCTGGCAAGGAGTTTTAGGCGATTCGGGAGGCTCTTTAGAGCTAATCTATGACGTCTCGCACAACCTTGCAAAACTCGAAGAGTACGATGGCAAAAAATTTGTAATACATCGAAAGGGCGCTACCCGTGCTTTTGGTAAAGGTCATCCCGAACTGACAGAAGATTACCGTAATATTGGGCAGCCGGTTTTGATCCCTGGTAGCATGGGTACTGGATCTTATGTTTTAGTGGGGCTTGGGCAAGCCATGAAGGAGAGCTTTGGGTCAAGTTGCCACGGCGCAGGGCGTAGAATGTCGCGAACCCAGGCGCGAAGAGAAATAAAAGGCGATGTTTTGGAAAAAGAATTAATGAGTAAAGGAATTATAGTTAATGCCGGTTCACGCCGAAGACTAACCGAAGAAGCGCCTGGGGCCTATAAAGATATTGATAAGGTCGTAGATATAGTCCATAATGCCGGTATTGCAAAAAAGGTTGTTCGCTTAAAACCAATTGTGGTTATTAAAGGATAATCCAACGAGGTTTGTAAATTCAATATGACAAAACAGTTTCCCAAATCCATTCGTAAGTTTTTACGTACCCAAAAAGCCAAAATTCGGCGGAAATTTTTTGATACGCGAACGCAAGAGGAAGAAATTAAAAAACTCTACCAAAAAATTGGCAGAGCTCAGAGAAAATAGATTTGATTAATTCAATAAGAAATCTCTGTAATTAAATGCAAATTTTTGTCAAGAAGTTTGATCGTTTCGCGAGTATTAGACCAAATTGCTTCAGATTGTTCAAGGTAAACTCGCCATTCTTTCGCAAAAAATCCCAACCCATCTTTATGATTTCGGACACAGCCCGCATACGTAAGATTGCTGCTGATAAATTCTTGGCATTGATTATTCACACTTAACGGTATATCGGCAAGAAGCGTTCGGCATTGAGGGAGCGTTCGTACGTAATCAAAACATGCGTCATTGACAGCACGTATACCCGGTTCTTTTATTGGATTGAAACACGATTGCGAAAGAGAAGGGATAAACTCCTTGAATTGATTAAAATATCCCATACATTGATTAAGACGGAAACTCACGCTGATGGGGCTTTTGCCGGAAACAATGATTGCTTTTGCGCCGGGCTCAAGCAAAATCTGGCCAACCGGGTTTACCCGCGAGAGAAAAGCTAAAGGAGCGCTTTGAGGAATAATCCAGTGTGCTCCTTTTCTATTCTCCAGCCGCCATCCCGTGATATTGACCGCTTTTTTATTGGAAAAAGAAGCTCGAATTTCAATATATTCTTTCTTCGGATCGTCTGTCGAGCGAGCCGTTCGGCGCGATATGTTTATCTTAAATGTTTCATTCTCTTCTGCGGGGAGGACGGTCGGTATTGAGTCGGCTGATGGCGTAGATGAATCAGCGGGAATCGTTGGCAGTGTCGGGGCTTTCAGAGTTAAAAAACCGCTTTGCGCCAGCCATATAAAACCGACAACAAGCACTAATATAAGGAAAATAATTAAGCCAACATCTTTCATGGGGTAAAGATAGTATAGTCAAAAGAACGGTAGTTTGCTATAGTTAAGGCATGGCAGAGAAAGTTTCTTTGAGAACCGCAGACGGAGTGAACGTTGTGGGCGATCATTATAAGGGCCCATCCGGAAGCCCGGCTGTGTTGCTTTTGCATATGATGCCATCGGTTCGCAAAAGTTGGGTTGAGTTCGCTGAAAAGTTAAATCAAGCAGGTTTTGGAGCGCTTGCGATTGATCTTCGAGGCCACGGTGAATCAGAGGGCGGGCCCGATGGATGGCGCAATTTTTCTGATAGCGAGCACCAAAAAAGCATTGAAGACGTAAAAGCAGGACTTGAATTTCAAAAGAAAGAAGGGCATGGCGCATTATCGATTGCGGGTGCGTCCATTGGAGCAAATTTGGCGCTTGAGTATCTTGCAGAATCGGGAGAAGCTATAAAAACAATTCTGTTGTCTCCAGGACTCAATTATAAAGGTATTGAAACACTTCCGTTAGCTCAAATGGTTAAGCCTGAACGAACAGTCTATGTTGTTGCTGCTCGGGACGATACACGCTCGGGTGGCCCGGCTGATCAGATGGCTCGTGAGATTTACGATGCATTACCGTGCAAAAAAGAGATTAAAATTTTTGAGGAAGGCGGGCACGGAACAGATATATTGAATGCGCATCCTGAAATTATAGACGAGCTTACCCGCTGGCTAAAAAGCGCTTAATTTTATAAAAGGTCGTTTTTAGTTAAAGCTGTACAAATCATATTATGCCAAGTTTATTTCCGGGATTATTTGTCCTTGCCAACTTTGTACCACTGATTATCCGCCTTTTCTTGGGGCTGCTTTTTATCGCGCATGGATACCCAAAACTTTTTAAGAGTTTCAATCAAACGGTTGGGTTTTTTGAATCGGTTGGGATCAAGCCAGCAAAATTTTGGGTTTTTGTAGTCGGGGTGGTTGAATTTTTTGGCGGTATTGCGCTCTTGATTGGATTTGCAACCCAGTTTGTAGCACTCCTGATTGCAATTGAGATGTTGGTCGCGATTATCGTGGTGAAGTTTAAAAAGGGATTTGTGGGCGGCTACGAGCTTGATTTGGCACTTCTGGTTATGGCGATCTCGCTGGTCTTTTTAGGGGCGGGCGCCTACGCATTTGATCTGCCGTTTTAAAGGAATTTGCTCAAAAATTGGAGCCGTAAGGTGAGCAATTTTTTATTGCAAAATCTTTACCGAGCACATAAATTTTAAAAAAATTTATGTGCTCGGTGCTCATAATTTAAAAAAACTTGTTCGCTTCGCTCTAAAATTTTAAAAATTATGGCAGATACGATTGTTTTTGATATTGAAACAAAAAAAGAATTTTCTGAAGTGGGCGGCCGCAATTTCCCCCAACGTTTGGGAGTCGCGGTCCTTGCAGCCTATTCCTATCTTAAGAATGACTACGTCGTTTTTGAAGAACATGAGCTTAAAGAATTTGAGCGTATGCTTGAGAAAACCGGTCTCTTGATCGGTTTTAATATTAAATCCTTTGATATACCCGTTTTACAACCGTATGTATCTTTAAACCTCACCCAAATTCCCATGCTTGACTTAATGGACGCTGTTATCTCAGGCGCGGGTTTTCGGGTCAGTCTCGACAACTTAAGCCGCACGACTTTGGGAACCTCGAAAAGTGCGGACGGACTTACGGCTCTTGAGTGGTTTCGCGAAGGCAGAGTTCAAGACGTTAAGGATTATTGCCGAAAGGATGTTGAGATAACCAAAAGGCTTTATGAATTTGGTAAAGAACACGGCCATGTAAAATTTGTTTCTCGCCGCGGCGTGGATGAAGTAACGATTTCTGTGGCGTGGGCAGATCATGTTCCTGCGGGTGCGTCAAAGGATCGCCAGGCTCGATTGATTTAATTAGCATTTGGATTTATAGTGCGTAAATACTCCTATATGATAAAAAAAGTTCCATTTCGCTTCCATACCCCGTATGCAATGATTTCTTTTGAAGAACTAACCGAGGAGATTATTGCCTATATTCGCGTTAAATCAAAAAAAAATTATTCCGTGATGATCGGGAGCGACTCGCGCGCCTCAAAAGAAGCAGAGATCGTAACCGCGATCGCGGTTTGGAGGATTGGTAGCGGCGGGCGATATTTTTGGACTAAATCCAAGATGGAAATATGCCCGACTATGCGTGATCGGATTTATAAAGAGACGATGCAGTCAATCACTCTGGCTCAAGAGATGAAAAGCGCCCTGCGTGATCAATTGGGAGACGAATTCTTTTGGAATAATCAGTTCATCGTTCATATTGATGTCGGCGAGAACGGTCCAAGCAAAGAGTTTAAAGACAGCGTGCTGGGCATGGCGCGAGGTTTTGGCCTGGATGCCGCCATCAAACCTTTTGCAGTTGCAGCTTCAGTCCTTGCTGACCGACATACGTAAATTCCTCGCCGCCCATAGCTCAATTGGTAGAGCAGCTGCCTCTTAAGCAGTTGGTTCCAGGTTCGAGTCCTGGTGGGCGGACCAACAAAAAATACTTGGGCGTGTTCCAGGTATTTTTTGTTTGCCCATAGGACGAGAACCTTAGGAAGGGGGTGTCAGACGCGAGGCTCTTTCGCGAAGCGAAAAGCCCCGTCTCCGGGGAAACGGGAGTTTCCCCGTGGAGGAAAGCAGCGAACGAAGTGAGCGCTGAAAACCGAGGGGTTGTCAGGGAGCGAGCGTAGTGAGCGACAGGTTCTAGGAGCAGAGCGACGGAGTCCTGGTGGGCGGACCAACAAAAAATACCTGTCCGATTGCGTCGTGTTACGGTCTTGTGATAATCTAGCCATTAGAAATGCTTCTTTCATAACCCTGTCTTAGGAGATTGAGGCGATGAAAAAGATAACATGGCTGATTGCTTTATTATTTTTTCTCCTGTTCTCTGCGTGTGCTGTTTTTACCAGGGGTGACGATATAATTGAGGTCTCGACCGAGCAGGTTCGCGAGATTGCTGATTCTATAAACTTTCAATCCGAAGGATTGCTTAAAGTAGCTTACGCTGAAATCCCTCTCCATGCATACTTTCCAAAGGTTGTCTACGGTGTTCATTACAATGTTTTTATTATAAAACGAGCTGATCTTGTGACGCTTGATGACCGGAATCGCGCTAAAACATTGGTCGGCGAGATTTTTCAACTAACGACTGAGCGCGTCCTTTCCAATGCACCGTCTATCTCTCATGTGGGCATCCAAGTTTTTGATCCGGACGTTTGGCTTAAGAGAGGCCACAAACGCGGTCGCGTAACTCTATTTATCGCACCGCGAGAAAAGCTTCTCGAATTGAGGGGGTCGACTGATGCACTCAGTCAATGGCTAGAAGCCGCTGTAAGCCTTCCTATGGTTGTGATTTTTTCTTCAAAATTTCGTTCCTTGATAAATGAGCTTAATGAATTTCGCAGGCGACAGAATCCAAATCCGAAACAGTCGTTCGTTCCAAAGAGACTATTTTGAAAGGAGGCGATGATGAAAGCAGTTGAAGAAGCCGGTCATGCGCTACCCGATTCGACTGGTAAAGTTCTTGAGATTGAACGGAGCAGAATTCGGTCATTCCCCGGGCAGCCAAGGAGATATTTTGACGAAAGCGAGTTAAAAGAATTGGCAGAAAGCATCGCTGCAATTGGTCAACAGGTTCCTATTATGGTTTCACCGGTTGAGGGTGATCCTGATCATGGTTTTGAATTGGTTGACGGCGAAAGGCGATTTAAGGCATGTGGTCTTGCGGGCGTTGAGAAAATGCTTGCCTGGATAATTCCCAAAGACATTTTAGGGGATCAGTTCGTTAAATCCGTTATTTCAAATTTCGGACGCGCCGGCCATACGCCTCTTGAAACCACTTGGGCAATACAACGAATCCTACAACGCACAAAAGATGTAAAACAGGTTGCAAAGATTTTTGCTCGTTCAACTGCATGGGTTTACCAACATTTAAGTTTAGTGAATCTTCATGATGATGCGCAGAAACTTATGCATCCAGCTCGTCCTCCTGAAGAACGTTTAACATTCCCGATTGCATTACTATTGGCACCGCTTCCGGGCATATTGCAGGCAGAGCTTGCTAAAGATGTTGTTGATAGAAAAATGTCAACGGCTCAAGCGCGCCACTATATTCGAGGACAAGCCCGGAGGAAAGGCTATCAAGCAGGAAGCCAAAAGCGTTCACCTGACGATGACTATCAGATTTTTCTTCACTTTGCCGAACGAGTCGTTAAACAAAGCGAGATTTTACTAGATACGTCCCCAGAGGAGTTTCGCCGAATGTTCGATAGCCGATCGTCTAGAGAGAGTAGAGACCTTTGTATAGATCTGAGGCAGGGGATCAAAAATCTTACGTCTCTTTTAGAAACTCTTGAATCGATTGAGAGGATGAAATGATATTCTATAATGAGATCAATGAAATCTCACCGCCAATGCATGATACGTGCTGCGGCGGTTTTTTTTTTTTGGTTTTTTTTTAAGTCAAAGAAATTCCTGAAAAGTTTTTATAGGCAAAATATTTTGTTAAATTGTAGGTTAAAGTGTACGCTAAAAACACATAGAAAACAATCCACTCATTTGTTATCAGGGCATAAACTAATGCAGGGATTGGGTAGTACAGCATGATTTCATTAAGATAAAAGAAATAGTCTTTTTTTCTCTTCTTTTTAACTGTTAAATAATCATCCAAATAATCCTTTAAAGAGCCAAAAACAACAAATAGGAGGAAGAAAATTGCAAACAACCAGAAATCAAATTTTGCAAAGAAAAGAAAACTTATAAAAATAATGGTTGCTGCAATTTTGTGATTTAAATAATCAAGCCTGTTTCTGATCAGAAATGAAATATTCATTGCAAGCACTATGTTTGCAACAGTGTTTTGGCTTAAAATCAGTAGAGCGCCAAAAATTCCCCACACAAACCCATAAATAATTGCGCTTCTCTTAAACAATTTTAAGCCATGCTCGTCATGCAAATCGGCCATGTTCATTGTTATCCCATAAAATTGCTAATAGAATAATTATTGGTTCTGAAAAGAAGTTTTCTATCATTTTGTTTTCCTTGTTTTTGTCTGTTTTATAATCTAAAGTAAACCGTGTACATTGT
>JADFMT010000027.1 GCA_022563755.1 Patescibacteria group bacterium
ACCACAGACTTTATTATCACCTCAGGAACCATAACGGCTCCAACCCTTCTTACTATTGCTGGGAACTATACCAACAATGGAACCTTTACGGATAGCTCCGGCACAGTCTACTTTACTGGAACCTCAAAGACGTTAGGTGGAACCATGACCGGAACCACAGATGATTTCAATACCATTGAATTCTTAAATTCAGGTTCATGGACCTTTAATGCCAACGCCTCAACTACTGTTTTTACCATTACTTCTGGAACCGTAACGGTCTCAAGCCAACTTGTTACAATTAGCGGTGTCTTTACTAACAATGGAACTTTTACGACCGATGCTTCATCCCTACTTTACTTTGCAGGGTCTGGAAACATTACAGGAACTCTTACTGGAACCTCGCAACTAAGGGATGTCGAAATTCTTGCCTCGCGTACATTCGCAGCTAATGCTTCTACTACTGCTTTCACGATTGCTTCGGGCGCAACGCTTACGGCTCCAACTCTACTTTCGATTGCGGGTAACTACACTAACAATGGTGATTTCACGGATGGAGGCGGGAGTAATGCGGTTCTCTTTGATGGCACCTCCGCACAAACTATAGCAGGTCAGATGACAGGAACTGCCGACGATTTTAATCATGTAGAGTTTCTGGGCGCAGGATCAAAAACATTTAGTGCGAATGCCTCATCCACTGACTTTACGATTGATTCGGGTGCGGGAACGATTGATGTTACGGGCCGCCTGATTACGATTGCAGGTAATTATACGGGGAGTATTTTGGCAACAAGCACTGCTACCCGATTTTACTTTACGGGTACTTCTAAGACGCTTTCAGGAACGATGACGGGCTCTGCCGCATTTGCAGACGTAGAGTTTTTAAATTCAGGTTCATGGACCTTTAATGCGAACGCTACAACAACAAGCTTTATTATTACCTCAGGAACTGTCACGGCACCGTCTGGACATTTGTCCATCAGTTCAGATTTTACGAATAGCGGGACATTTACCAATAATTCAGGCACGGTAATTTTTGATGGTTCAGGAACTTCCACGATTACAGGTGCTACAACATGGAATAACTTTACCGTGGTTGTTGCTGGAAAGGCAATCGAATTTCAAAACGGGGTAACGCAGACGTTTAACGGCCTTTTGAAAATTAATGGCGTCTCTGGCAATCTTATAAATCTTTTCTCGGATTCTCCTCCAACCCAGTGGACGATTAACCACCAGGGTACGGAAGACGTTAGTTTTGCGCGCATTAAAGATTCGGCGTGTTCCGGTACCGACATTACTACTTCAGATTCAGAAGACGCAGGAAACAACGGCACTTGTTGGGTGTTTGCTGTGGGCAATCCCACCATTTCATCTGACACAAACCAAGTATTTGAAGTAAGCCAGGCGGCAACCGTTAATTCTCCGATTACCGTTACAGATAATTCCTCGCCAACAATTACTACGGCAAACGATCTTCGCATTGCAATTGCCACCTCTTCGGTAGATATGCTCTGGGATACCTCTTCGACTACTGCCGGATTTTCAGGAACTGCGTCAGGAAAAGTATCCAATCCAGTAAGTTATGAAGGCGGCGGATCAGTGCTTGTAATACCAGTTGATACTAACTTTGCGGGATCGGATACTCTTATTATCTCCGACCTGTTATTTATTAGTTTCAACACGGTAAATGCCGCAGTATCTGCTCTAGATATTTTCAAAGACGGGCCATCGGATCAGACCTCGGATGCCGACGATGACAAAACCATTGCTATTAAAGGAACGTTTGCCTTGGTAGTACATGATGCAGGTCAGGAAGCAAACAAGTTTAACATTTCTGGGACTTCGGTTACGGCAGCCGAGCTCTTTGCATTCAAGCTGACACCTACGGGCGAGGACGCTTCCATCACCAACTTGGTATTTCAACTCTCGGGTGTGAGCGGGTTTGCGTCTGGAGATATTACCAATGCCACGACAACAATTGATTATGGCGGAGATGGAGCTATTGATGCGGGAGACGAGGAAGTGGGAGGCACGGGAGTGGTATCCATCTCGGGTAGCACCGGAACCATTACTTTCTCAACTGAATTTGCGGCAACCACTACCCGAAACTATATTTTGAAGGCTGATGTCGCGGGTATTGACGCTGGAGACGAGATGGTCTTTAAGCTATTTAAAGATGACATTACCTCGCAAGGCGTTACGTCCAGCGAGAACATTGATGCAACCGGATCCTTGGCGGGCGTGAATCATAACAAACCCGCAGGAGGAGGTGGAGGAGGAACTGGCGGCGAAGGACCTGCCGGCGCAGGAGAAGAAACCGGCGGAGGCGGTGGAGCCGGTGAAGAGATTGGAGACGAGTCTGGATTCCTTGCACCCACTGCGCTTGGAGCTACCTCTACGTGGGCAACAGCTTCGAACGCTTTTACATCTGATGATGCGGATGCAACCGAAACCACTGCCGATGACCTTCAGGATTATAGAGACTTTAGCTTTAATGTTCCGTCAGGAAATGAAATTACTGGCATTGAAGTGAAGTTGGAAGCATCTGCTTCAACGGCAGCCGGAACTATTGAGGTTGCGCTTTCCGAAGATGAGGGAATATCAACCACTACCGTAAAAGCCACACCAACCCTTACCACCACTGATACGGTCTACCGCTTGGGAGGCTCGAGTGATCAATGGGGCATAACATGGACGCCAAGCGAGACGAACAATACCAACTTCCGTCTGCGACTTGTAGGCCAACCCTCTGGAGGAAATACGGTTCGTGTAGATGCCATTCAAGTAAAAGTCTTTCATCAGACCACCGGTGGAGGTGGTGGAGGCGGCGGCGGAGTCTTCAAGCGACTTCAGCAATTTCTTGCTCAGTTGGATGGTCTTGTAGAAAATTTAGTTGCGCTTGTTGCAAGATTGCCATAAAATAGACCGTACCGATGAGCTACAAAAAGTTTTTTCTTTTTTTGATCTTTATTCTCGGGATACTAGGGTTGTTCTTATTTTCGAGCATTAGCCGGGCAGAGATACTTAATTTACAAATAGCGGCAAACACGGATGATGTATCGCGTCAGGGTAATGCTGCAGGTATTTGCAAAGCGCTTCAGACATCACAAGTGAACATTCGGACAGGGCGCAAAGATGTTGGTCCAGGGAATCTTAGAGTTCAGAATGGCGGATTCCGCTTCACCAATGTTACCGTTTCCCGAGGAGCAACTATTAACTCTGCTATTTGGCAAGGCTTTCAAACGGGTGATCTTAAAGGAACACCAACTCTGGTGGTTCAAGCGGAGGCGGTAGATAATGCGGCGACTTTCACAGGTACCTGTGCTGACTTTGATAATCGCGCCACCACCACCGCTTCTGTCAATTGGACACCCGGCACTGGTCTGAATCAATTTCATAGCTCTTCTGATCTTAAAACCATCATCCAGGAAATCGTAGATCGGCCTGGCTGGGCAAGCGGGAATGCTTTGGTTATTTTTATCCAATGGAACGGCACTGATTCAGAAGGGAACTATCGTACCTGGGAAACCCTTGAGGGTAATCCTACTAACGTTCCCAAGCTGGATATTACCTTTACCCCACCTGGCGTTACCGGAGGAGGTCCAGGTGGAGGAGAAGATGTGGGCGGTCCTCCTCTTGTAGGTGACCCTTCACAAACGGGCGGAAGAGGTGACAGTGGTCGTGAAGTAGGTGATTCTCCGCCTGCTGGAGGATCACCGCAATCTGGCGGCGGAGGAGGCGGGGGCAGAGAGATCTAAATGTTTTTCCACATTTTAAGCTGTGGATAACGTTTCTACGTATTTGTCTTGAATATTGTTATGATAATGACGTATGACAAAGCCATTATTAATTTAGATTTAGATCAAATTTATGAAAGAGGAAACTTCATACGATAACGAAAAAAGCTCGATACCGGATGGCAAAAAGAAATGGGTTAGGAAACTACCCGTATTTTGGATTGTTATCGTTCTTGTGGCTATAGCGGTTCTCGTTATCTTTTTAGGATCACGTAATCTCCTTCCCTTTAAAATACCGTTTGTAAGCGTGGGAATTGATCCGAGAACCTATCAAGCAGTATTTTTGACCAATAATCAGGTCTATTTTGGAAAATTGCATTTGGGCGGCGATTGGGCGCGCTTGACTGATATTTATTATCTGCAGATACGCCAGCAAATCCAGCCTCCGGAAGGCGGCCAGCCCCAACAAAATCTTCAGATGGTCAAGTTAGGAGGAGAGCTGCACCAGCCGCAAGACGAAATGTATATTGATCGAGATAAAATTCTTTTTTGGGAGAACTTGAAACACGATTCCCAAGTGGTCCAGTTTATAGAAAATTTTAAAGCACAACAATAATCATTCACGTTCATAAATTTTAAATCGTGCGATTCAATGTATGCAAAAGTGTGCCTGGCATTTTCGGCAGCGATTCCAGCACTGGTTTTATTTGCGTGGCCTCATATCTCTTTTGCCGAGGAATTTACAAGCACAAATTTTATTATAAAAGATCCGGTTATTGAATATGGCGGAGGCGAAAGTACCTCCGCTGGTTTTGTTGTAAATCAATCCATAGGGCCGGCGGCAGGCGGGCGTTCAAGCTCGGCTGGTTTTAATCTTTGTAGCGGTTTTCAGTGTTATCCGGCTGTCGTAGTAGAAGAAGAGGAAGAAGTGCCGGCACCTCCGCCCCCACCCGGAGACGGCGTTTTAATTACGTTTCTGCGCGCTTTTCTTCCTCCTATACCCGAACTTCCACTCATTCCAGAAATTCTTGTACCTTGTCTTCCGATCACTGACCTTAATTGTGACGGGAAAATCAATCTGCAGGATTTGAGCATTTTTCTTTTCTTTGAGCCAAAATCTGCGCCAAACCCCGCAGACTTTAACCGGGACACAAGGGTGGACATCCGAGATTTAAGTATTCTTTTTTCAGACTGGACCGAACGACTTCTTAGCTTGGGTCTGGGAGAAGGGGAGCCGTATGAAATTTTTAGAGAAAGAGAAAAGGTTTCGTTATTTAGTGAGCCAGAAAAACAACTGACAGCTGTTGCCCAGTTAGTAACCTTCAAGGAACGAAAGGCGCAGAAAATAGAGCCCAGAAGAGTTTATAGAATTTTTGAGAAAAGAGAGGAAGGCCTTTCACTATTTAAGCGGCCAGATGTGCAGCAAGCATCGGCCGCACAAGTACCAGAAATTTCTCAATTAGGGCTTGTTCAGCGAATCGGTCAGCTTTTAGGTAACATTATCAAAGGAATTATCGACGCGTTTCGGAGCTTTTAATGTTATGAACTTCGAATTGCACCAGCGGTGCAGTATACCCCGTTAGAAACTCCCAGCACAAATTTTTGTGGATAATATTTTTTAATAATGCTTTGTAGGCATGTTTCTAACGGGGTATACTAAATATATAGGATGTTTTTTTGTTTTATGAGAAATAGGAAGGCTGTATTTGCGTTTGTACTCATACTAAGCGTTGGTTATTTGGTGTTGCCAAGCTTTACCCGAGCAGCCCAACAAGCAGCGCTCTTTTTAAATCCTCAAACCGGTACACTTCTGGTGGGAAGCACGTTTGATGTCTCGATCGTGCTTGACACTAAAGGACAGGCAGTAAATACCGTAGAGGTTGAGCTGATGTTTCCGGCAGATAAAATGCAGGTTGCAAATCCTTCTGTTGGTAGGTCTATTGTCCAGCTGTGGCCAAGCGCTCCCAGTTTTTCTAATCGGCAAGGACGGATCTATTTTATCGGTGGGATTCCCTCTCCCGGAATTGTAATCTCGCAAGGCGTGGTGCTCACGATCACATTCCGGGCAATTGCGCCGGGCAGTGCTACCCTTAAGTTCGGAAAGAGAACGAGTGTGCTTGCCAATGACGGTCGGGGAACGAACATTTTAGGCCAGCGGCCATCAGCGTTTTATAAATTCATTCTTCCTCCACCCCTGGGACCGGAAATTACCTCGCCCACCCATCCGGATCAAGATCGGTGGTACCGCGATACGAATCCGGTTTTTGTATGGGAGAAAAGCCAGTTTGCTGACGGCTACAGTTATGTGCTCGATCGTAACCCTTCGGGATTCCCAGATACCACTTCGGAAGGAGCAATCTCAACCGCTTCTTTTGAGAGCCTTGAGAACGGAATTTGGTATTTTCACCTTCGCGAACGGGCTGGAGGCGTATGGGGTGGGGTGTCGCACTATGCCCTAAAAATTGATAGTGCTCCGCCGGCTGCATTCAGGGTTCATGTCTCTCCGGGAAAGCGTACCACAAACCGAAACCCGATCTTTCGATTCTTCACCACCGATGCGCTTTCTGGTTTTGATCATTTTGAGATGAAAGTGGTTTCTCTGTCTCAAAGAAGAGCGGATCAAGTATTTTTCTTTGAGGTTGCCTCTCCCTACCAGGCACCCAATTTTAAATCCGGTCGTTACCAAGTGATTGTGCGGGCACTGGACCGGGCAGGCAACCCTCAAGACGAAGCGGTGACTTTAAATATCGTGGGAGCATTCTATCAATTTATTACCCCCGAAGGGATTGATTTCATACTTTTCTTTATCCCGTGGGGAGGTATTCTTATCTTCTTGTTGCTCATTGTTGCTATATTTGGCACGATTGTCTATATCCTGTGGCGTCGTCACAAGCAACATCTTCGGCACGCGTTTCGAGAAGATCTTGAGAAACTCTTTAATTTTTGGAAATTTGTGAAAGAGCACCATATTTTTAAGGATATTTTTAAAAGTACAGGGCGATAGAGTTTTTATGCGTAGATTCAATTACAAAATTTGCGGGATCGTAAGTATTATTTTCTTTTCGTGGTTCACACTAGGGTTTGCCGCCACTTTCTTGCCGGCTCCGAGAATTAGTGTTGCGCCGACTAAATACTACCCTCTGGAAGAGACGCTCTATATTGAAGGAACCGCGACTTCCCTATCTGAGGTAGAATTATTTTTTGAAAAACCGGACAGGCAGCCGGTTCGCTTGCAGGTTGCGGTAAACTCGAATGGCGAATGGTTTTTCGCCGATCGTCTGGAGCTTGCGCGCGGTGAATGGACCGTAAGGGCACGAACCCTACGGGGTACCAGTATTTCTGACTGGTCAAATCCTCGGATTATTCGCTCGGTAGTCTCGGGTTTTCTATTCGGGTCCATTAAAATACGCTATGTGCCGATTATTTTACTTCTTCTTACCATCCTTACTGTCGGTATCGCTCTCTTTGTTTACTCCGTTATACGGATACGTAAGATTCAGCGTTTGGTATTCGAGCAGGAGACGCGTCAAAAAACGGAAGCACTTGAGCGAAAGGTGCGCGAGAAAGAACACGAAGCTACTCAAGTGCGCCTTGAGCAGGATTTTGATGAGCTTCGAGGAAGTATTATGACGGAGTTAGAGCATTTGGGGAGGAAGCGCGATGGCGGAAGGCTTTCTCGCGAAGAAGAGAATCATCGCGAAAAGTTGCTTAGAGATTTACGTGAGTGCGAGGAAGGAATTGAGAAACGGTTAAACAACATGACATGAAAAAATTCCTAATTCCTAATTTCAAATTTCTAATTCTTCTTGCGGCATTGCTTTTTACAAGCAGTGGGTTGGCCGCAGGGCATTTGTCGATTCCGTCCATTGCGATTCACCCGGATATTTATTACGCCGGGGATGAAATTTTGTATCTAGAAGGAAGGGCGCACCCAAATTCTACGGTTCAGATTCAGTTTCAAAAGCAAGGCGCAAAACCGATTATGCTTACCTCAAAGAGCGACGGGAATGGCGAGTGGGTGCTTGCAGAGAAAATCCCTTTAGAAGGAGGAGATTGGCTGGTTCGAGCACGAGTAGCCGAGAGTTCAGGGGCGGTATCTACGTGGTCCAATCCACGCATTTTTAAAGTCATTGTTACCGGAATTACAATCGGCGGCGTTACGATTAAATTTGCTCTTCTTACGTTTATTATTATCATTCTTTTGATCGTTGGTGCGGCAGGCGCATGGTATTATATGACCCGAGCGCGTCGCATGAAGGAAGAATTTCAAGTCGCGCTTCGAAAAAAAGAGCTTGAGTCTGTGGGTGCGGTCATTGATCAAAATTTTGCCGAGCTTCGAGCAAAAATTACTCAAGAGTTAGAGCATATAGAAAAACGTCTGAAAGATGGAAAATTGAATGAGGAAGAAAAAGAACACCGGGAGCATCTTTTGCGCGGGCTCAAAGAGGTCGAGGAAGCGATTGAGAAGAAAGTAAAAAATATTTCATGAAACCGTTTCTCATTTTACTCGTCGTCCTTTCTCTGTTTTTTTTATTTCACGGGACCGGAATTACTGCAGGACATCTACCCGCGCCAACCATTGGTGTAAATCCGGATATCTATTATCCTTTTGATGAAATTTTATATCTGGAGGGTAGAGCGCGGCCAAATACCAATGTCGAGGTGCGCTTTCGAAAAGATGGTGCAAAGCCTTTAAAATTTATTGTAAAGGGCGATATAAACGGCGAGTGGGTATTTGCCCAGAAAGTTCCCTTAAGTGCCGGAAACTGGGAAGTGCGAGCGCGCATCATTGAAAGTTCAGGACTGGGATCTGCTTTCTCAAATCCGCGAATCATTCGCGTGATTGCAACGGGCGTAAGTATTGGAGGTGCGGCAATTAAATTTTCTTTTTTGATTTTTCTTTTAATTATTATCTTAATTTTAAGCGGTGCTGCCATTCTATATTTCTTTTTGCGGGTAAAGAAAGTCACGCGAGAGAAAGAGCGCGATGAGGCAGAAGTATTAATTGAGCAAAATTTTGCCGAGCTCCGACGAAACATTTTAGACGAGCTTGAACATTTAGCCGAGCGCGCCGGACAGAAAGTGCTCTCTTCTAAAGAAGAGGATCATCGCCAACATCTTTTAAGAGGACTTCGTGAAGCCGAGACGTCTATTGAGAAAAAGTTAAGGGATATTCTGTGAAAAGATTCTTTCCCATTTTCATCTCCTTCTCTCTACTTCTTTTATTTGTAGGTACTCTCATTGCCGCAGTGCATTTACCTGCGCCTACGATTAATATCAGCCCGGATGTCTATTATCCGTTGGATGAGATTCTCTATATTGAAGGAGTTTCTAGGCCGAACTCTGCGGTACAGATTCAGCTAACCAAGCAAGGCGCGCGGCCTGTGCGTTTTACCGTGCGAAGCGACGTGAATGGCGAGTGGGTGCTTGCCGAGAGAGTTCCGCTTACGGCTGGCGATTGGGAAGTGCGGGCGCGACTTTTGCATACCAAAGATAGTGCGTCTGCTTGGTCAAATCCGCGAGTATTTAAGGCTATTGTCTCGGGGGTTACGATTGGCGGTATCAATATAAAATTTGCATTTCTTTCGTTTTTATTGGTCGTTTTATTGACTTTGGGTATCGCTACATTTTGGTATTTTTCGTGGAAAGTAAAGCGACTGAATGCGCGACTGCTAACGAAGGAGATTAGAGAAGCTAAGGATTCGGTTCGCGAAGGACTTCGAGAACTTCGCCGCGACCTTTTAGATGAGCTGGGTATTTTAGAATCGTCTGGGAAAAAACTTTCAGCTGATGAACGTGTCCGAAAAGAACATATTCTTCGCGAAATCGATACGCTCGGGAGAAATATGGAGAAAGAAATTCAAGATATTGAAGAGAAATTGTGATTACAAATTTTAATAAAAGTTATCCACAGTTTTGGCTATTTTTCGTTGTTTTTATCCTTTAGGTTTGGGATAATAAATATAGATGTACTTTGGGAGTAGAAGAGTAAAAAGATTTTTCAAATTTTTTTACGCTCTGCGTGTATTATTGGTACAACGAACATACCGCGGTCGATGTTTGTTGCAAGATTAAATAATCTAGACTGATGGTAAAGAGAAAAAAGAAGAAAGTGGTAGTGATAAATCAGAGAAGCAATCAGATGAGCCAAAAAAGCAAACTAATAAGACTGCTAAAGATAATGAAAAAGTTAAAGAGAAAGAAGATACCGAAACTATTAAAAAGAAAGAATCTTCTAAGAAATATAGTGAAGCTGGGAATAGGAAAAATGGATAATACATATGAAGGATTGTGTAAATTAGGAAGACTTTATGTTAGATCCCTTGGACGGGCTGTTCTAGAAGAAACTAAACTTTATGAAGACGTTCAAAGAGATGTTCGTGAAGATATGGGTGAGATGAGTATAGATATCCTAGAAATTAGG
>JADFMT010000046.1 GCA_022563755.1 Patescibacteria group bacterium
ATTACCTCGTTTTTTCTTTTTTTGGTCTTTTTGTTTTTGCTCTATCGCGGAGTTCCTGTAGCAGATATCCGAACTATTATGTTTGTGGGGGTCACCTTGGACGCATTATTTTTCGCTTTCTCTTTTAAAAGCCTGAGGCGGCCTTTGTGGAAAATCAATCCGTTCAACAACCGCTATTTGCTGTTTGCACTCGGCTTTAGTTTGGCGCTCCTTGCGGCAGCGCTTTATGTAGATCCGTTGAGGCGTCTTTTGGGAATTGTCACCCCTACGCCCTTCGCTCTTTTAATTTTGGTGGGAATTGGCATTTTTAACGTGATTGCCATCGAGCTTTCAAAATGGTACTTTATCAGGCGTACACTAAATCATAAAATAGAGCTATAGCATGATTATACTTCTTCTTGTATTTCTTCTTTCATTTTTCTTTCTGGTACGCTCAAGCGCGCTTTTGGTTTCGTCTTTGGCCGGACTTGCGCGCCTTTTTCGGCTTTCAGAATATCTGGTCGCATTTCTCTTGATGAGTTTTGCAACTTCAGTCTCCGAGCTTTTTGTCGGTATTAGCTCAGCGACTGGTGGAATCCCGGCTCTGTCTCTAGGCAATATTCTGGGTGCAAATCTTTTAAATCTTACGGTTGTCATTGGTGTGGTCGCACTTTTACATGGAAGTTTGGAGGTGGAGAGTAAAATCTCACGGCAAAATTTTTGGTTTATTTTTTTCTTATCTCTCCTTCCGTTACTTTTAGGATTGGATGGCATCATTTCCCGCGCCGACGGGCTGGTACTCCTGGTTTCATTTTTTGTCTATATTTGGCACATATTGGGTGGACGGGAATACTTTACCCGCGTGGCAAATCATCACCCCAAAGGGCTTCGGGGACTCAGAAAAACCACGCATGATCTTTTGTATTTTGCAGCAGCAATCACACTCCTTTTGGTAAGTTCAGCTGCTTTGGTATGGTCGGGGAAGGCGCTTGCCGATCACTTTAGCGTAGGGCTTCTGTCTTTTGGAATCATCTTTGTTGCTTTAGGGACTACCTTGCCCGAGCTTACGTTCGGCATCCGAGCCGCACTCTCCAAACACGGCTCCATGACCGTAGGGAATGCCTTGGGTTCAATTGCGTTTAATGCCACATTTATCATCGGTCTTGTCAGCGTTATCCATCCCATTGTCATCGGAGGAATGGAACAATTCTTTTTTGTGATCGGGGCTTTTGTTATTGCGTTTATTTTATTTAATATCTTTGTATACCGCAGAACCAATATTACGCGAAAAGAAGGCGTTATCTTACTCGCGATTTATATTGCATTTCTCGTGTTAGAATCGTTATTCTAAGCTTATGAATGAATTTATCATTATCGCCGTAAGCATTCTTGGGGGCTTCTTTATAGGAGCAATCATTTTAGGATATATACGAAAGAAGGAACGCCCAGACGATAAATCTTTTTTAATGTTGCAAAACCAGCTCAATGAAGTTACACGGACGTTGGATAGGAAGCTGGGTGAGTCCACCAAGGCCATGCAGACACAGTTTGGTCAAAGCACTCGAATCATCCGTGACGTTACAGAACGCTTAGCGCGCCTGGACGAGACGAATAAACAAGTGATATCATTTGCCGATCAATTACAATCGTTACAAGATATTCTCAAGAATCCAAAGCAGCGCGGCATTTTGGGAGAATATTATTTAGAGACTGTGCTAAAAAACGTGTTGCCGCCGGGTCAGTTTAAAATGCAGTATGCGTTTAGTGATGGCGAGATAGTGGACGCCGTAATTTTTCTTGATAAAGGAAAAATGCTTCCTATTGATTCTAAATTTTCGCTTGAAAATTATAATCGAATTTTGGAGGCACAGGACACCCAGGAACGCGAAGTATTTGAAAAAATATTTAAACAGGATTTAAAAAATCGCATTGATGAAACTGCAAAATACATCCGTCCGAACGAGGACACTATGGATTTTGCATTCATGTTTATCCCATCTGAGGCGATTTATTATGACCTTTTAATTAACCGGGTAGGTGCGGTCAAAAGCAATACCCGAGACCTCATTGAATACGCGTTTGGAGATAAACATGTCATTATTGTCTCTCCAACTTCCTTCATGGCTTATTTGCAAACCGTGCTTCAAGGTTTGCGCTCACTTCAGATTGAAGAATCAGCTAAAGAAATCCGGAAACGGGTAGAAGAGCTAGGGCGACACTTAACGAACTATGAGCAATTCATGGCGCGCCTCGGCAATAATCTTACCACAACGGTCAATGCGTATAATACATCCTACAAAGAACTTGGAAAAATTGATAAGGACGTGCTTCGCATCACGGGATCCGCACCCGGCCTTAAACCTCAAACAC
>JADFMT010000002.1 GCA_022563755.1 Patescibacteria group bacterium
TCTGTTCGTCCCATAACATACATCTTTGTTCCATCTGGTTTGAAGAAAATGTCATGAGGGGCTGTATCCTCTCCTGATACGTCAAACAATTGATTGAATGAAGCGGTTGAGACATCCCACGGAGTTGACAAATTATATTCGTTAACGTCAATACCTATAAGTCCTAAAACATACATCTTTGTTCCATCTGGTTTGAAGAAAATGTCTGCGGGGCCTGCATCCTCTGTTGTTACGCTAAAGGTCTGGAGGAATAAAGATGTTGAGACATCCCACGGAGTTGATAAATCATATTCATTAACGTCAGCGCCTTGGAATTCCAAAACATACATCTTTGTTCCGTCGGGTTTGAAGAAAATGCCCAAGGGGACTGTTGCTATTGTGCTAGTCGCCTGGAGAAATGAAGCTGAACCAACTCTCCATGAAAATCCAGAAGGTGTTGCTGCCATTGCTTGAGTTGAGCCGTCGGAGAATAGAAAAGCGTCTGACGCTCTTATGTTTCCTTGTACGTCTAATGTAAAGCTTGGGGTTGTCGTTCCAATGCCAACATTCACCGCATTGGCTCCTGTTCCTCCTAAGATTAAACTGTTGCTTGCGCTAACCTTTGCATTGGATCCAATCGCTATTGCATTGCTCAAGCCATCAATTGTTACATCTGAAAAAGCCCCGATAAATACATTGTTTGAACCAGTAAAATTATTGAGACCCGTTAATTCACCTACTCCAACATTGCTGCCGCCCTCGGTATTATTCGTGAGGGCTTGAGAACCGAGCGCGGTATTGCCGCCCCCTGCTAGATTAGCTATAAGAGCATTTAGACCTACAGCGACATTCTTAGTTCCTGTCATTGCGAAGTTGCCTGCATTTACTCCGGCAAAAAAGTTGTCTGTTCCAAAATTATGGATAAATGTATCGTCTCCTGACTTTATAATCCCCGCGGTTAGTGTAGAGGGCGGAAGACGAAAATTCCCAGTTATCTCAAACTGTTCATTTGGCGTTGTCGTCCCAATCCCCATTCTCCCATTCAATCCATCAATGGAGAGAATAGGAGTCGCAGTGCTTGAGGTTGCAATACTCCAGGCATTAATGGATTGAAGAATAGTTGTGGTGGCGACATTGTTAAAGATTAAAGTTCCGGCATTAAACGTCACCGTATCTCCAATGGCATCGCCCAAGGTGGTATTGTTCTCAACCGTTAAGGTAGAGATGGTGGTGAGTCCTTGGGTAACCGTTCCCGAAGTCGTCAAGTTGTTGGCAAACACGTCTCCCTCGGCATCCACAAGAAACTTTACCGAATCCCCTACCGCAATGCCAAAAAGATTCGTATCGGCTACTGCGGAGGCCGGATTAATCAGAAGCGCGGCGTCCAGCACATTGGAGTTTGTAACTCCGGAAGCCCACGTCCCAAATGCATGTACTAGGGTAGGAATTTTGGTAAGGGAAAGTTGACCGGCAATGGTTGAAGTTGCCGTTCCCTCGATACTTAAGGTTTCAGATACCGTAAGAGTGGATGAAAACGATCCTAGGGTTGCAGAGAATGCATTGGACGATGCAATCGTAATATCATTAGGGATATCAGAGTCGGTAAGTCCCGTGACTCCAGAGACCGTTGCAGAGTTTAGTATAGAGTCATTGATGGTAACACTACTTAACGCATTAATCCTATTGGTCAGAGCAATGGCCCTGAAGTTTGCATTGGCTCTTGAGCTTACCAGAGCCCTTAGCTCTGCAATCTCATTTAAGAATTTATTGTTGAGAGCTTGGATGGCTAAGTCGAGCTCTCCCTGAGAAAGACCCGAGATGATCCTTTCAATCGTTCTCTCTACAACCGTCTTTTCAATAATGGTTGGTTGGGTTTGGAGACCTTGAGATGTGAGTTCTTGGATTTTTTCTTCCAAGGACGGTCCTTGGATGGAAGTTTGTCTGGACGGTCCAACGTCCACGTCCTCCTTCCCTTTTTGAGAAAGGAAGGTCCTTGATCCGCCAACGGGCGGAGACGGCAAGACATATCTTACCACTTGCTCTTTGATTTTTGTGATGAGGGTGACGAGAGCTTTTGTTGTTTGCGCTCCTTTCTCTGAAAGCCAAGAACCAACCTGCCTACCTACAAAAAGAGGCCCTGTCTCTAAGAATTCTTGAATGGGCGCGAATGTCGTTTTAATATCAATGTCGTAAATCCCTGAGATAGCTTGATGCAAAAGTGCACCACTAATGGTTGTTGCTTTCTTGCTTGCATGCTCAAGATTTGTATAAACACGCAAAGGAAGTTGAGGATGTTGCCATACAAAGAAACCCACAACAAGAATGAGCATGCTAAACACAAGGGGTTTGAGAGAGAGGTTTGCGAGAAAGGATGTGTGGCTTCGTACGGGAATGGTTACGGGCTCTTTTTCTACTGGTTTTTCGCCCAAGAGCACGTGGTCCCAGGGGTCCGCCTCGTCGAGTCGAGACGGGTCGGCGTTAGGAATTTCTTTTATGTCGATTACGTCAAGTTTTTTTGCAGGCGAACCAACCTCTGAAGAATTATCGAGATGTAAGGGCCTTTCTACTGATATCGAGGTTTTCTCGCGAAATCTTTTAAAAACATCTTCCTCAATAAACCAGGCGTTTCCGATTCTCTCGGCGCTTAATTTTCCACTGCGAATTAACTGTCCTAGATAATCTTTGTGATAGCCGCAAAGAGAAGAAGCATAATAAAGCGAAAGATACGCTTTGCCATTTCTCGAGATTGATTTTATTGCTTTTCTCGCCATAAATCGTGTTATCTTAAAGTTTACCAACTACACTAGAAAGTAGAAATCCTATGTGTGGATAAACCACTTGTTAGACAAAATCGGTTTTGTCTAACAAGGCAAGATCTTCACAGGTTATACAGAAAAATAGGTATGTTTGCGATTGAAGAGCTGTGCCATCTTTTGTTAGAGTATGTACATCATGCCTGAAGGAATACGAATCCCACCGCAAAATATTGAAGCCGAGATGTCGGTGCTTGGTGCGTTGATGTTAGACTCGAATGCGGTTTTTAAAATTGTTGATCTTTTGAAGCCTCAGCATTTTTATCGCGAAAATCACCGCGTAATTTATGAAACGGCAATGGAACTTGCAGAGAGACGAGAACCTATTGACGTTCTTTCTTTGTCGAATCGTCTAAAAGAAAAAAATCACCTTGAAGCGATTGGGGGGAAAAGTTATTTGGCAGATTTGGTAAACGCCATACCGAGCGCTGCTCACATCAATCACTATGCAGAGATTGTTCATAAAAAAGGCGCGTTGCGTGAATTGCTTGAGGCAGCACAGCACATCAGCGAATTAGGATATCGCGAAGAAGAAGACGTTGATGTCTTGTTGGATGAAGCCGAGAAGAAAATTTTCTCCATTTCTCAAACATCACTTCGTCAACAATTTCTACCGGTAGGATCCGCGCTTGCAGAAGCGTGGGAGCGGATTGACCGCCTGCATAAAAGTAAAGGAGAGATTCGCGGCATGCCAACGGGTTTTGCTGAACTGGATAATATTTTAGCGGGATTTCAACCATCCGATCTTATTATTTTGGCAGGGCGGCCGTCCATGGGTAAAACCGCGCTTGCGCTTGACATTGCGAGAAACGCGGCCGTAAATCATCAGATACCGGTTGGGATTTTTTCTTTGGAAATGTCAAGCCAGCAACTCGTGGATCGGTTTATCGCAGCGGAGGCTCATATTGATTCATGGAAGCTTAGAACCGGACGCTTGTCGGCTGAGGAAGATGATTTTACTCGAGTGCGCCAAGCAATGGAAAAACTTTCAAAAGCCCCCATTTATATTGATGACGAAGCGTCTAACACCATTCTCCAAATGCGTGCGATGGCGCGTCGACTTCAAGCAGAGAAAGGATTGGGTTTAATTGTGGTAGATTATCTTCAACTAATGCAACCTCGAGTGCATATAGAAAGTATGGTGCAGCAAATTACAGAAATTTCGAGATCTCTGAAGGCGCTCGCCCGCGAATTAAATATTCCGGTCCTCGCGCTCTCTCAGCTTTCGCGCGCCGTTGAACAACGCCACCCTCCCATTCCTCGCCTTTCTGATCTTCGAGACTCGGGAAGTATCGAGCAGGATGCCGATGTTGTCATGTTTATTTATCGCGAGGATCGTTATAAACAAAGCAGCGATCGGATTAATCAAGTAGATATTTTAATTCAAAAACATCGAAATGGACCCTTGGGACAAATAACGCTCTACTTTAACCCACAAAAGGTGAGTTTTACAAGTCTTGCAGAAGAAGAATCGTTAAAATGAGCTATGCGACCGCAAATAATTGAAAAGCTAGTCCATATTTTTACACAATTTCCAGGAATTGGCCCGCGCCAAGCTGCCCGTTTTGCATATTATCTTGTAAGTGCGAAGGCAGAGATAAAGATAGAGTTAAAAGACGCATTGGAGGGTTTAAAGAGGGTTAAGCGTTGTGGTCTTTGTGATCGGGTTCATGAAGGATACGGACAGACCTGCGCGCTTTGTAGCGACAGCGCGCGGGATCGTCAAATGCTTGCCGTCATAGAAAAAGATGTAGATCTGGAGTCCATTGAGAAAGCTGGAATCTATCGCGGGCGCTACTTCATTCTCGGAGGTCTTTTGTCTACCTTGAACGCTCAAAGTAAAAGTCGTGCGCGCACGGAGAGATTGTTTGAATATGTAAAATCCTCACCTCATATTCGGGAGGTTATCCTTGCGATGAGTACTACAGTGGAAGGAAGTTTTACAGCTCGTTATGTGGAAAAAATTCTTGAACCCCTTAAAAAAAATCGTACGCTTTCCGTAACTCACTTGGCTCAAGGGCTTTCGGCGGGCGCCGAGCTTGAGTACCTGAATCGTGATACTTTAAAAAGCGCACTTGAAAACCGCAGATAAACCTACCTCAACTTATAAAACCCCTTGTTTTTAAATCGAAGGTCTAGATAATCCAAATTCTCGATCTGATCTTTGATGACAGAGGTAAGAAAAATATCTAAATTTTCTAAAGCGCGATCAATATCGGTTTCGGAGTCCAACACAATCCTCCAGCCCTCCGTTGTCGTAAGCCAAAATGCGAGATCCAAAGTTATTTTAATCTCGATCGTACGAGTTTTATAAGTATCGTTTAGCCGTACGATAAAATTCTGTAAATTGATAACGTACTCGGTTTCAAGAAATGGTTTCCCCATTTTTACCATCATATCCCGTTCATCAAATATTTTTAGTATAAGGTCTCCAAAAAAAACCGGCGCTTTTTGAAACACGATCCCTGAATTATCGATATAAAAACAGGTTGTTTCTATTTTATTTGGTTCTGTTTCCGGACACCACAGCGCCCACGGTTTTCTTTCTTGGACTTCAAGATGCAATGTTTTTTGAAAAAAGTTTCGCCGAACGTCCACTTCAGCGATTCGGGGAAACGAGGTTTTAAGACTTGCAATTAATTTTTTAGAGCTGAAGAAAAATGGAGTTTTTAGAAATTCTTTAACGCTGGATTCCAACTCCTCTTTTTTAAGATTCTCAATGCCCCGAATATTTACCTCTCGAGGAACAATGATTCGAGGTGTTATAATGCCGATAACAAGGGTTACGACACCCAGCACAAAAACGAGAGAAAAAATATTTTTAAGAAATCTTGAGCGTTGCGGTCTGCGAGAGCGGCTGGAAAACATTATTTTATCGAGGCTTTATTACCTCAAAGCCTGTATATTTTTTAAGAGCTCTTGGCACGATAACCGAGCCATCGGGCTCTTGATAGTTCTCCAAAATGGAGATCAAGATTCTAGGGGTGGCGATTGCGGTATTATTTAAGGAATAGCAGAATCGAGTTTTCCCGTCTTTCGTCCGATAACGCGTGTTGAGACGACGAGTTTGAAAATCGTGGTAGTAAGAAGAAGAATGAGATTCCCGGTATCTGCGCTCGGATGGTATCCAAACCTCTAGATCATAAGTTTTTACGTGCGCTCTACCCATGTCGCCACCACAGACAGTGACAACCCGGTATGGAAGATCCAAAACCTGCAAAGTTTTCTCTGCGCATTCGGTTAGCTCTTCATGCAGGCGAACTGAATCTTGATGGTCGGCAAGACTTAAAATTAACTGCTCTACCTTAAAAAATTCGTGCACGCGATAGATGCCCTTTGCATCTTTTCCGTGAGCGCCGGCTTCTCTGCGGAAACAAGGCGAGAAAGCCAAATACTTTTTTGGCAACTCTTCCTCTTTCAATATTTCATCCGAGTGAAGCCCCATGAGTGGAATTTCGGCGGTTGCCGAAAGATACAAGTCATCCTGGGTTTTGTACACGTCGTCTTTTGATTGCGGAAAATGACCAGTACCAAAAAGGTTTTTTTCCCGTACCAGTGCGGGAACCAGTAACGGCTGATATCCACGATCTCGAAATTGGTCAAATATAAGTTGCCACAGCGCAAAAGACAACAGCACGGCTTCGTTTTTCAAAAAATATCCGCGAAAACCCGAAACTTTTGCTCCTCGTTCCAAATCAACTAGGTCCAAATTTTTCATGAGCGTGACATGATCTTTGACTTCAAATTTAAATGACGGTATCTCCCCCCACCGACGGATTTCTTTGTTGTCACGTTCACTTTCGCCGTCGGAAACCGAAGGATCCGGAATATTTGGTACGTCAGACATGAGCTTACGCCATTCATTATCTATTCGTTTAAATTCGTATTCTTTTTTGGATAGAATCTCTTTCAGCTCTCGTAAATCTTTAATTGCACCACTTTTCTCTTTTTCGTCCTCTAGCGTAGCCACTTGTTCAGTTGCGCGATTGTGTTTGGCCCTAAGTTCCTCAATTTCGCCCGTCGCGCTGCGCCGCGTCTTATCAACTTCCAAAAGCCGTGTCACATCAAAATCCAAGCGCTTTTTTTGTGCTGCGGCGCGGATTAAATCAGGATTTTCGCGGATAAATTTAATATCGAGCATAGAAACGCTTCAGTTTTATGATACCGCTTTTAGAGATAATCTAGCAAGCGTTCGTACTCAATAAATCGAAAAATCTTAAAACCGTAAGAGACGAGGAGCGCCATGTTGTCGGTGACCAAAAGGATTCCCAACAGTATCAAAAATATTCCTCCGATGACAGAAACTACATTTAAATATCGAGAAAGACCTGCAAGATGTCTGGAGGCCCAGCCAATGCCTAAAGCAATAGCTAAAAATGGAATGGCAAGGCCAAGTGAGAAAATAGAGAGTAAAAATGCGCCCTGAGACGCGGTTGCCGACGTTGAGGCAAGAAGTAAAATAGCGCCCAAGATCGGGCCCACACAAGGCGTCCATCCAAATCCAAACGCAGAGCCCAAAATGAGGGAGTTGAAAGAATTCCCCCGTTTAAATAAAGTCGGGACTTTAAATTGTTTTTCTCGTGAGAGGTATGGAATCTTTATGACATTCAACATGAAGAGCCCAAAGATAATGACAAAAATTCCGCCGATCCGAGTAAGCCATATTCGATACGGAGCAAATGCGATTCCGACGAGTCCCGCCAGGGTTCCAAAAATAATGAAAACAAGACTAAATCCAAAGACAAAGAAAATGCCGTTTAAGAAAATTTTCAGGCGCGCTCCTCTTGATTTTTTAGGGTCTTTGAGATCTTCAAGAGAAACACCGCTTATAAATCCTAAATAAGCCGGCACCAAAGGCAGTGTGCAGGGGGCCAAGAATGTTAATAAACCAGCTATGAACGCCGGAATAATTAATGCTAAATCCATAAAAATGACTACTATCTAATTTCTAATTCGGAATTTCTTTAAAGCTTCTCTTTGAACATCTTCCAAATGAGTAGAGGGGCGTTTCTCTTTTACGAATGCCTCGGCTTCCTCCCAAGTCATGCCTTTTGTTTTCATGAGGTATGCTGCCATCATTGTGGGCGCGCGGCCATGCCCGTTTTTACAATGCAGATATATTTTTCTGCCCATTTTCACAAGGCGTTCGAGCGTATCCGTTCCAAAGGCAAGCTGGTCTTCTGCGGGCGCGGTGTGATTTTTAATCGGAATCCAGATATAGAAATCAACACCAAAGGGTTGATCTAGGCGTACTTCTTCCAATGAAATGTCTGCCGTAATCCCCTCTTTTTTTAATTGTTCATCAAAATGCGTCTGGCAGCATTGATTTGTGCCGATATAAATCCCATCGGTAATATAATTATATTCCAGCTCTTTGCTCTCTGGGTGATCTAGGTGATTGATCATAGGATTTTTTGAATACGTTCTCGGATCTCTTCAACGTCCATGGGACCGCGCTTGTGATCACGGATGTTACCTTCTCTATCTACAAAAATGGTCTCGGGCATAGAAAACCCGCCAATGGATCGGTAAAACGAATCGCCTGGGTCGAGCAGGAAGACGAGATCATTTGTGACCTCTAAATCGTCGGTATAACGTTTGGAAGTGGCAAGTGATTCTGCGCGATCAATGGCAATAATCACGACCTTATCTCCTAATTCTTTCTGTACCGCTGCAAAATCCGGAAGCTCATCAATACAAAATGGACACCATGCCGCCCAAGAATTTATGACGAGTGGCACACCTGCAAAATCGGCCAAGCTTACGGTATTTCCTTGATAATCCTTCAGAGAAAAATCTGGCGCTTTGTCGAGAGAAGCTTCCTCGCCTGGTTGCATCGCCGGAGACCCGCTATTACGTAAAAACGTAGCCGCGCCAACCCCCAACACGATAAGAACACCGACAAGAATAATTATTTTTTTCACAGTAGTATTTGATTATTTATATAATTCTGTATTTGGGTGAGCTGAGGCCCAACTAAACCAAAAAGATGAGAAGGGATTGATGCGCTCCTCATCGCCGTCCGGTAATTTTTTAAACATTCTTACGACATCAAGCGTCTGGTCGTAGCGTAATACAATATCTGTATCTTCAAATTTATCTTCCACGATCCCCTTTTCTTTTACTGCCTCAATGCTGTATGCTTTTGCCTTGTCCGCAATGACAATGCCAAATACAAATGCATCATTTGGCAGGCGGGTATCGGTAGGTTTCGCAAGTGATAAAGAAAGATTGGTTACGGAAAAATAATCTCCGTAAGGACTTGATCCGTAAAAACGCGTAGCGCCCGTGTCGCGCGACAGCACCTCACCGGCAGGGAATGCTTTTTTCCAATTGCCGTAGCGTATTTGATCTGACGGAAGTGTAGCAAGCTTTGTTCCGGTCATCTCGCCAATCACCGCCTCCCCTAATACTTGTGGCCACAAGCTATCGGTTTTACGATCATACATTACAAGATTTGCTTTCCATAATTTTCCTGATGTTCCAAACTCCACGCGCTCACCTTTTACGCTCGGATCAAAGACAAACCCCGTAAGACAAAGTGGACAGTACGTAACTAAAATGCGTTCCCCCTCAACAGTATCATTTACAATCTCATGCCAAACAAGAATTTGATAAGGATAAAAGCGATGTGTGGTGCCTCTAGAAAACGCGATGCCTGGTTCTTCATCATTCAACCACTGGCTTGCATCTTCAATAGAGATAAATTTTGGATTATCAATGGATGGGATGCCATCTTTAGGAGGACCTCCGCCCACAAGTTCATTTAAAGGAATGCTATGTTTTACGCCGTCGGTGATCATAATCTCTTTTGTGATTAAATCTTGTGTTTCCCTGTCGCCAGATATGACAATCGTTTCTTTTTTTGTCTCGCCGTCCCGCGGCAAATTAAAATCATCACGAAAGAATCCTTGCCAAGCCAGAAATCCAAGAATGAATATAACGATAATACCGAGAAGCAGTGAATTAATTTTCATGGAGCTCCCAAGATTCTAGACCTTTTTTAAACCAGCGTTTTCCCATGCATTTCAGACAGTCCGGAAACTTCGTGCCCTGCTTCAAATATTTTCGATAGCCGCACGGAACACAAACGTAAAAATCGTCCTTTTCTACCGTGCACCCGACGCGATATGTAGGGTTTTTGACGCCAAAAATTTTTCCGGGTATAAACATAACTAACTTTATTTAATACCAATAAGCTGGGTCAATTTTTCTTTGTCAAAACCAACCACCAGATTGCCGTCCACATCCGTAACCGGAACGCCCATTTGTCCGGATTTTTTAATCATTTCGTCTCGGGCTGCCGCATCGGTGGATACATCTTTTTCTGTATACTCAACATTATTTTCCTTTAAAAACTCCTTGGTCATCTTACAATAGACGCACGTTGGAGTGGTATAGATTGTTACATTTGCCATTATAGTAATAGACTTTTAAGTTGATAATTTAGCTCCGACCAATTTAATAATTGATTTTACAACAGGATCATTATTTTTAATTTTATAACAAATCATCTGCCCAAGGCGCTCCCTTTGGATTAAGCCACACATTTCAAGCATTCTTAGTTGATGAGATGCCGCCGGAACCGAAATCCCAAATATATTAGCCACCTCAGTAACGCATAAACCCGTATGTTGGGTAAGCAGCTTAAACATCCGAAATCGGCCGGGGTCGCTGAGTGCTGTAAATACCCGGGGAAGCTTTTCGTTTTCATGAAGCGTTCCCTGCTTTATTTTTGTGATTCGCTCTTTCGTAAGCATCTGAGAGTTTCGATAGTTAAACAATTAAGCAATATTTTAAGTATAGTCTTTGCGCAGAAAGCCTGTCAAGTATCCCTGTGGATAGACCCCAAACGTCTCGATGTGACATCGAGACGTTTGGGTATTGTGGACCCTACGTCGTTGAGACTTCTCAGGATCCTACAAAAATATAGTCGCTTCGTTCCTTATTTTTGTGGACCTGACCGGATTTGAACCGGTAACCTTCCGCGTGCAAGGCGGATGCTCTAGCCATTGAGCTACAGGCCCATTGCCGGATTTCATTATGTATTGTATATTAAAATCCACGATGGCTCAAGGTGCTTTTTATAAATTCATTCGCGAATTCACAAAGCCGTATAATCTCGCTTTCATAATTTTTTGGTTGCTGTTTCTTTTTATCTGGGGCTATCTTTGGCAAGATGGCCAGCTTTTTGGTAAAGCATGGTGGTTTGATACGCTGGGACATGCGGTTTTTGGATTTTTCGGAGCATTCACACTTCTCTATCTTTTACGTGTTTATGCGATTAAAGGGATTTTTGTATTTGCCGGCAGAGTTTTTCTTAGCGTTTTTATTATCGCGATTATTACGATCCTCGGGGTTTTTTGGGAAGCAGGAGAGCTTTTCTGGGACCTAACGCTGCAACTCGATTATTTTAATTGGATCGCAAAAGCGCAAAAAGACTCCATTGACACAACAGCTGATATCCTGACGAATACCGGGTTTGCGTTTTTTGCGATGCTTTTCTATGGACTCTATAATAAATGGTACGAAAAATATTACCCGAACGAATATGAAAAAGAAGAAATTACTAAGATGAAAACAAAAATTGCCAGGTTCAGTAAAGATATCCGTAAGCAGCGCCGAAGATATTTCAAAAAGGAGATGAAACCCGCTCTTAAAGAGCTCGTGGAAAATATAAAAGAGAAAACAAAAAGAACTTAGCGTAGGGCGAGCGTTATAAGGTGATCTAATAGTTCTGGAAATTCTAACCCGATCGCAGCTGCTGCTTTTGGCGCTAAAGACTGAGACGTAAGACCGGGCAAAGTATTTAGCTCGAGAATATAAACTTTGTTATCTGGCGAGACAATAAAATCTGAACGAGAATAATGGCGGCAGCCGAGCGATGCGTGGGCCGCAATGGCTGCTTTTTGAATTTTATCACGGACGTCCACGCTAAATCTTCCCGGGCAGATCTCCTGGGTTGAACCATCATACTTACATTCATAGTCAAAAAAAGATTTTTTAGGGGGTGGAATAATCTCTATTACGGGAAAGGTATAGTGCTTCTCGCCTCGAAAATCTTCAAGCAATGCGCAGGTTGCTTCCCGTCCTTCAATATATTTTTCAACTAAAACTTCTTTATCGCAACGAAAAGCGTTCTCCATCCCAAGAACAAGTTCATAAATATTTTTTGCGTGTGTCACGCCTATCGAGGAACCGCGGCTTGCGGGTTTGACAACCAACGGCAAACTCATGCGGCGAATCGCTTCTGCTGCAAATATAGAAATATCATCACCTTTTTTAACAATCAACGTTGGCGGTATGTGAATGCCAGCAAGTTTGAAAATCTCGCGAGCGAGGCGTTTTTGCATTGCAACCGCCGATGCGGCTGTGCCTGAACCGGTATACTTAATGGCGTGGCGTTCCAAAAGCCGTTGGATCATGCCATCCTCTCCGTATTCGCCGTGCAAAGCATTAAAAATAACATCCACCACCCGAAAAACCTTTTCTGGCGAAACCACGATGCCAGAAAGATGCCATGCACCGTCCTTATCAATTAAAACATCAATAGGTTCGTAGCGATTACGATCCAGTGCTTGCAAAACCGCCTTACCGGTTTCAAGCGATACTTCGTATTCTGATGACGGTCCGCCTCGCACTACTCCCACTTTAATTTTCGCCATTGTTTTTATTATATCTCGTCTTTGTATGAAATAAAAACACCCCGACATCGATTGAGGGGTGTTAAAATTGCGTATATTAAAGTTCGAGCCCGATTTGTTGAAAAATACACTCGCAGGCTTTATCAAACATCTCAGGTTTTGTTAGGTGTGTCGTGTTAATTGATGAAACCGGATTTTTCTTTTGTTGCATTTCTTCAAAGCTTTCACTAAAAATGCCGATCAATTCATGAATAGTTCGTTCGTTTGCATAATTCCCCTCTTTACTGGGAAATTTGGTTGGAGCATCTTTGCGCGCTCGCGCCATTGCTTCTTCTGGTTCACAAAAGACATAAAGACACGCGCTGATATTTTTTAACCACTGAATATCAGTAAAAAAACTTTGAAAACGTACTCTTTTTTCTTTTGTTAACTTCCCACGTCTTTCCCAAAATAGCATCCATGCGTGAGCGTCATAAAGAGCGCGATCCAGCAAAATAAAAACACGGTCGCCAATGGTGCTAAAACCCTGGATAACATTCTGCATTGCGTAACAGCCCGTGAGAACATTATACATCGGAATTTCTCTTGATACGGTTCGAAATACTTCAGCACCCTCTTGAGGACGCATAACGGTAAAACCATTGTGTCGCAAAAGGCTGTCTATGCCTCCAATAAGAGTTGTCTTACCGGAAGTTGGGGAACCAGTAAATTCTATAATGGTTGGCATCTCAAATCTCCTTGTAAAAGAAAATGTATTTGTCTAAAATACTAGCATGCCAAATAGCCTCAAAATAGGCCTGGATTTAGATGGCGTCATTATTGACCACACGTCAAATAAGATTCAAAAAGCAAAAGAATTAGGATACGACATCATGCCCGAAGAAACGCATGGACGAATTTTGAAAAGGATTTTGAGCGATTCCGAGTATCGCGGGCTGCAACACTATATTTATGGAGAAGTATCTTTAACCGCTTCGGCCGTTGAGGGAGCTTTAGACGCAATAAAAAATCTATCGCAAAACCACTGTCTTTTTATTGTTTCCCGAAGAAACCTGGACGATGGTGGTAATGTGCTGGGGATGCGTTGGCTCGAGCAACATCGTGTTTTAACATACATGCCCAAAGAAAACGTCTTTTTTGTTCCGCACGATGAATCCGGGTCTAAAGAAAAAATTGCAAAAAGAATCGGTATTGAAATATTCTTGGACGATAAATTAAGCATGCTAAAAGAATTAGAGTCTGTAAAAACGCGCGTTTTGCTTGATGTGCATGATGCGTATCCGTTGCCTCTGCCGTCCGAGATTTTAAAAATAAAAAAATGGCAGGAATTCACTGCCATGATCAAAACAATTGAAGAAATATCCAAAAATCGCTATAATATTTCACGGCTTTGACACGGAAAAGCGAAAACGCTACTATAGGACAAAATCACGAACCTTTAAAAGAAGGAGTTGCGCATGATTCGAGTAGCTATTGTTGGCGCAGCAGGGACCGGTAAAGATACCCTTGCGCGTCTTCTTTCAACAGAGCTCATACGATATTCTCCTCTAAAGGGAAAATTGTGCAAAGTTAGACAAATTCAAGAATTTTCCGTGCTGTGGGTGGATAAAACAGGAGGAACAAAAGAAGTCTTCGAGCAAGCTTTTATATTCAATGAGCAACGGCGATGGGATCATGATTATGATACACGCAAGAAAGACCAATACACTATCATTATCGGTGCCGCTCCGGCCTCTCTCGCCTATTTTTATGCCCTTGCTTTTGTAGACATCAAAAATTATAAACACCGACTTCTCTTGGTAAACCTGTATGAAAAGGCGATCAGCGAATTTTTAATGCATGACGAAATCTTCTACCTCCCCATCGAGTTCGAAGTTCCTGCAGGTGACAGACTAAGAAATCCGAGCACCCGGATTTTTATAGATAGAGCCCTGCATTCCATGCTCATGAGTCACAAAATTCCATTTACAAAAATTGACGGATCAGAAAATAAGAGAACGGATACGGCGTTTCGGATTATCAAAAAACGCATTGCGGAGAAAACCAACTAAAATAGTTCTGACTTGTTAAACTTTAATTAGATGCCATCCACGGATGGCATTTTATTTTTTTACTTAAATTTTGCGTCCTTGAAAAAAGCCGGAAATTACGCATAATTAGCTCTATTGGGCGTATAGCTCAGTGGTAGAGCGCAGCTCTGATAAAGCTGAGGTCGAAGGTTCGATCCCTTCTACGCCCACATATACCAAAAAACCCCTTGAGTTTGAGGGGTTTTTTGCTTAAAAAAAGCTTTTCTTATGTACCTTTTCTCCTGACAAGAACTATTTAGCCTTACCGAGAATTCGGGTTATCTTCGTGCCGCACCGCGGACACGTTCCTTGAGCCGCCCGCATCTGCGCCTTCCCCTTCATAATGATTTCTTTTGGATTCTGCATGGTTACGTCCTTCTTTCTGCACTTAACACAATAGCCTTTATACTCTTCATCTAACTCTTTACCTGCCATAAATTTTCAGCTAACGGCTAATAATTTCGACATCTCTATTATACCAGAATGAGCTTTATTTTGTCCCGTTCAGCCCCGCGCGCAATGTGAATTACGACGTATGGGGTCTTTTGGCCTCAATTTGAAGACTCCGAGGCCAACACCTTCGCCCAACCAGAGTTGGGACCGACCTAACTGTTCCGTCTTGTTGCGTTTTGCAAAAAGCGGGAAAGTTTCAGTAAATAATCCACGACCAGCTTCCGCTAGCCGTGCCTTGTTACGACTTCGTCCCTGTTACCGAACTCACCTTAGTTCCGCCTAAAGCGGAGTTTCGGGTGCTCCCGGCTTCCTTGACGTGACGGGCGGTGAGTACAAGACTTGAGAACGTATTCACCGCGGCGTGCTGATCCGCGATTACTAGCGATTCCGACTTCATGAGGTCGAATTGCAGACCTCAATCCGAACTGGGGCCGGCTTTGATGGGATTGGCTCCACCTTACGGTTTGGCGACCCTTTGTACCGGCCATTGTAGCACGTGTGTAGCCCAGGGCATCAGAGGGCCATGCTGACTTGGCGTCATCCTCACCTTCCTCCCAGCCTTAAATTTCCCAGAATACTATTTCAAACTCAGAAATTTAAGGCTGGGCAGTTTCGCCTGACACATGTAACAGGCAATGAGGGTTACGTTCGTTACCCCACTTAAGGGAACAACTCAAGCCACGAACTGACGACAGCCATGCAGCACCTGTCCTAACGTCCTTGTGAGACATCATCCTTTTCGGGACGACTTCGTTAGAATTTCAAGCCCTGGTGAGGTTTTTCGCTTGTCATCGAATTAAACCACATGCTCCACCGCTTGTGCAAGTCCCCGTCTATTCCTTTGAGTTTTAGCCTTGCGGCCGTACTTCCCAGGCGGGATGCTTAACGCGTTAGCTTCGAGCACTCGAAGGGTCGATACTTCGAATACCTAGCATCCATCGTTTAGGGCGTGGACTACAAGGGTATCTAATCCTTTTTGATCCCCACGCTTTCGTGTCTCAGGGTCAGGAACGCGCCAGTCGACTGCCTTCGCCTTTGGTGTTCCCCTGGATATCAATGGATTTCACCCCTACACCCAGAGTTCCGTCGACCTCTCGCGCCCTCTGAGTTTTGCCGTTTCCATCGCATTCCCTCGGTTGAGCCGAGGTCTTTAACAATAGACTAACAAAACCCCCTACACACCCTTTACGCCCAGTAAATCCGGATAACGCTCGGGCCCCTCGTATTACCGCTGCTGCTGGCACGAGGTTAGCAAGCCCTTATTCATGAGGTACACTCAATCGAAATTTGTTCCCTCATAAAAGCAGTTTACGTCCCGAAGGACTTCTTCCTGCACGCGGCGTCGCTCGATCAGGCTTTCGCCCATTGTCGAAGATTCTCGACTGCAGCCACCCGTAGGTGTATGGCCAGTGTCGCAGTGCCATTGGTGGGGAACACGCTCTCACGCCCCCTAGCCGTCGTTGCCTTGGTAAGCCATTACCCTACCAACTAGCTGATAGCCCGCAGCCCTTTCTTGAAGCGGATTGCTCCTTTACCCTTACGGGAACTATCGGGTATTAGTCCCGATTTCTCGGAATTATCCCCGTCTTCAAGGTAAGTAGCTACGTATTACTACCCCGTTTGCCACTAACTAAATAGCAAAGCTACTTAGTCCGTGCGACTTGCATGCCTTATCCACGCCGCCAGCGTTCATCCTGAGCTAGGATCAAACTCTCAATAAAACTGTTAAAATTTTCCGAAGAAAATTTGTTACAATTTTTTGACCTCACCCTCTATGCATATGAATAAAATTATTCTCTAGCTTAGAAAGTAAAGTACTAAGTTTTGCGACTCCGACGTAATATCGGATGCAAAACTTGAACGAGACAAAATAAAACTCACACTCTATTTATAATTTCAAGGTTCGTTGGCTTCTAAATACAGCCGCGATTGTCTCCTTAAAGAGACAATCGCGGCCATACCGAATTAATTTTTAATAAAATTTTTACGGTGTCTCTGTTCCTCCAAACGTATTTTTATGTATTATTCCAATAATCATCTACCTGTTTCTATTATACGTCCTCAAATATCACTGTCAAGGCCGTTATCCACAGCGATATTTTTGTATTCATAAGCGCTTGGACGAATTTTACGCTGCATTGTCTTGTAATCAACCTCAACAAGCCCAAATCGCGGCAAAAAGCCTTTATCCCATTCAAAATTATCCAAAAGCGACCAATAGAAATATCCCCGTACATCAACGCCGTTTTCTATCGCCTTACGAACCCAGCGAAGATGGTCGCGAATGAAAGCCGCTCGCTTTTCGTCTTTCGCATCCGCAATTCCGTTTTCCATAATATAAATCGGTTTTTTATATTTGTATAAATCTTCTAGAACATGATAAATCCCTTCCGGATAAATCTCCCAGCCCATGTCTGAGATAACTTTATTTTCATTTTGATTGAACCTTAAACCCTGAATGCGGCTGTGAAAATAATAATTAAGGCCGATAAAATCCTGATGGTTTTTAATGTGATCTAAAAATCTGAAATTCCACCACCAATCGGCAGCATGTTGAAGCAGCGCATTGATTCCTCTCCCCTCAAAATAGATATTATTTTTTGCGATGCCTACTTGCAGGTTTGAGTTTATCTTTTTTATTACTTGATACGCCTGGATGTGTGCGTCCCTTAAATTTTTCAATATATCGATATATTGATATATTGATTTCTTTTGAGGCGGCCAAGTTCCTTTCAGATACGCATTTGTTGCATAAAAGAGCGGTTCATTAAGGGTTATCCAAAATAACACGTCGCGGGAAAGTTCTTTAACAATCCTTTCTGCAAATCTGCTGAAATAAAAACTAAATTTCTTATTTTTTAGTCCGCCTTTCTCTTGAAGCCATAGCGGAATCGTCCAATGCCAAAGTGTTACAAACGGTTCAAGATCGCGTTCGCGAAGCGCTTGTGTTACTTCTCGATAATGCTCAATTTCTTTTTCATTAAATTTGCCTTCCTCGGTCTCAATGCGCGCCCATTCAATAGACAACCGATGCGCATTGTGTCCCAAAGATTTAGCGATGCCAAAATCTTCTTGAAAACGACTGTAATGATCACATGCCCTGCCAGCATCGAAAACAGACGACCAGTTATTTTTTATCCCGCCTTCAACTTGATAAGCGCTGGTTGAAGCGCCCCAATAGAAATTTTTTGGAAAGTTAGGTTTGGACATTAGAAATTAGTTATTCGTCCTTTTTATTGCTTCCTTTGCAATCTCCCACATTTCGGGTTTATTTTCTACTTCTTTCAGCCAATACCACCATTCTACACCCCAAAAATAAAAGGTATCAAAACCCGAGCGCGCGGCGTACGCTAAAACGCCACGGAATACTTCCGGATTCATGGAAATATACTGTTCATCCACGTTAATCTCGTAGGTCATGCGCTTTGCCCATGATTCCCCTTGCAGCTCGATAATGACCGCGGGTTTATCACCCAGAACGAGGTTGATGAATCCGCGCTTTAAGCGAAAAAAAGAGGGTGGCAATGGATAGGTAAATGTGCCGAGCCATTCGTTCCAGATGACGCGATAAAGCGTTGAGCCGAAAATATCGGAACGCCGGGCAGCCGGAACCCAAAATGACAGTTCACCGGAATCGGTTACCATAATAGGGCGCCCATCCAGTGAACGCACGAGCTCGATTTCGGCGTCAAGGAATTCTTTCGAAAAAGGAGGACATTCTCCGAACGCCAAAAAAGGTTCGTTCTCCACCTGCCACGTTTTAACCGCGGACGATTTTTTATAGCGATTTACAACTACTTCGATATATCGCAGTAGTTGTTTATTTTGCTCGGCTTCATCAAGCCTTTCTGCCCAATCCGGAATATGACATTCGGGCCAACGCGGGAGTTTGCGACCCACGGCAAGGATTACCTCAACGTTTCGCCTGCGAGCTTCTTGAATTTGCCAATCCAAGCGCGAGAAGTTATACCTGCCTTGAGCGGGCTCAATTTCATTCCAATATGCCGGAAGTCGGATGTTTTTTATCCCAAGATCGTCAAAAAGGGCCAAATACACCTCTTTCGGATCCAGCCCAAAACGCTCGGCATAAAAAGATGAATAGGTTGCGCCAAACGTCTGGGGATTTAAGGACGGAGTGCGCCCGATAAGGATCGCGCCCACGCTTACGAGCATCACCATACCCCCGATTGCAATTTTAAGCCACGTCTTCATCCCATTAGAAGTCTGTATTTAATAAATAAATGTCGGGATTCATGTTTGAACGAGAAAAATAAACGCAATAGCAATGAATGCAACGCCTCCGAGCTTTGTTACCAGATCACGAATCGCAAATGATTCCTTTAGAATGGACGGGAAGGAGAATGTAAGAAAAAGGGCAAACAAAAATACAAAGAGATATTCAAAACCCTTCATTGCATTCACGAGACTTACGGGACCAAGCGCGATCGCATAATTTAGGAGCAAAAATCCTACTGCCCCAATACCTTTATTTGCAAGAAAAAATCCCGCCGAAGAAGTGCTGGTCGCCTTTGAGCTAAATCGGATATGGTGGCGAAAGACAGGAACACCAAGCATCGCAAGAGCTGCAACAAAACTTCCGAGGCGCGTCCAAATAAATCCCGAAATAAACGGCGTAACCTTAAATACTTCTTTTGATAAGAAAAAACTAAGTGCAAAAAAGAACGCAGAGGTGAGTGAAAAAAGGATCAATGCCCTGTCATAGGACATACCCTTGTCCTGAAATTTAGACGAGAGCAAGATACCGCCTATAATAAACAAAACAAAGGCAATAAGTTGTTCCAATCTAACCGATTCTCCTAATATAAAACGCGATAAAAGCAAAATAAAAAAAGGAGAGGCAGCGCCGATGATTGGGAGCGCGCGCGACGCCTCACTTCTCTGAAGAGCTGTGTAGAGAAAATATAGAGCTCCCAGAAAAGATATGCCGCTTATCATTGCAATAAACGTGGTTCGAGGGGAAAGAAACGAGAACCCAAATGGAGCAAGCACAAAAACACCAATACTCAACAACCCAACATAGAATGTATAGGAAAGCGGATTCGGAATGCGACGCGTTAGTAGAACTTTATCAACGGTTGCGGCAAGTCCGCTTAAAAAATACGAACTGATGGCAATCGGTATCCAAAGCATCTCTCGCAGTATATCATTATATCATTTTTGGTGCGCTTTTCTCCATGCTTCTATTTTTTTATGATCGCCTGAAAGCAATATTTTTGGGACGCGGTACTTTTTGCCGCAATATTCTAAAATTTCGGGGCGCGTATAATGCGGATATTCCAGATCTTTGCCGCTTGTCCCTTCTTTGTGGATAAGTTTACTCCAATGTGATTCTTCTTCTAAAGATTCCGGTCGGATAACGCCCGGGATAAGACGGCTGACGGCCGAGATAATAACCATTGCGGGAACTTCACCGTCCGTCAGCACATACGGTCCGATGGAAATTTCCTCAGCCTTTAGAATGATGCGCACTCGTTCATCCACACCCTCATAGCGTCCAGAGATTAAAATAATATCGTCATAGTCTTTGGCCCACCGGTAAACGGTTTTTTGATTTAAAGCTTTGCCTTTTGCCGAGAAAAGTACGACTTTTACGCGCCGTCCTTTTTTGATTTTCCTGCGCGTTGCCTCTACCGTGCGCACAATGGGAAGTGCTTTTAGCACCATACCGACTCCACCGCCATACGGACGCCCATCCACCGTATGATGCTTGTCTTTGCTAAATTTCCGGATGTCATAGCTAAAAACGCGAATAATTTTTTTTGCAATCGCGTGCTTCAAAATAGACTCGCCAAGATACGAATCAAAGATGTTAGGAAAAATGGTAATTACATGAAACCGCATAATAAAAGACAAAAACCGCGCTTTTATCATAGCACGGCTTTTGTAAATAAAAGATGATTTCTTTTTTTAGAGTTTCAGATCTTCCATAACACTGTCGGATTCTTGTCTTGCTTGTCCACCAGCCGGTTCCTCAATTTTCAAGTTTACGCGTGAACGGTTCTTTAGTCCCACGATGCGAAGAAGCGTTCGAATTGCTTTGGCGGTGTTTCCTCCTCTGCCAATAATCTTACCCATGTCGGCTTGATTAATTTTCAGAGTTAGTAAAACACCCATTTCATCCACGCTACGGTTTACCTCAACGTCGTTTGGATTATCCACCAAGGCCTTCACAACGTACTCAAGAAAGTCTTGCTCTTGTGATTTTTCAGCCATACTCATTGATTATCCTTGATAATTCAGTAGCTCGACTCCACTGCTACTCTATTGTCATCTAGTATAGCAGGAGAGCGGAGATCGTCAACCCTAGGGTAATCCCTAGAATTGTATTTCCTGGCGTTTTTGCCCCGCTAATTTTTCTAATTCCTGGTTAAAGACGTCCATCTTCTTTTGAAGCTTGTCTTTTTTGTGAAACTTTTCGTCCTCGCGCATCTCGCCTTTTCGTTCCTGTTCCTGAATTTCTTTCCAAACGTTGTCTCGAGCTTGGCGCAAGGAGACCCGAGCATCCTCCAATTTCTCTCCTACGATTTTCAAAAGCGCCTCTCGTCTCTCGCCAGTAAGTTCCGGAAGGACTGTGCGTATCACTTCTTTGTCCACAATTGGCTCGAGACCCGTATTTGAGGATCGGATCGCTTTTTCTATCGCTTCTAAATTCGCCTTATCCCACGGTTGGATCACAAGCGTTCGGGCATCCTTAACTCCAATGGACGCCAAATTTTCTAAGTTTGTTTTTGCGCCGTAACTCTCAACAACAATATCTTTGAGTATGGCTGGATTGACGCGTCCACTCCTGAGCACTCCGAACTCAGCGGCAAGCCAATCCTTTATTTTTTTAAATTGTTTCTCGAATTCTGAAAGTGAATATGCCATGCCAAATTTGTATGAACGCTAGTGAATAATAAATTTGCTCACCCCGTTAGAAACTCCTTTTTAATAAACCTTGGAGTCGTAGTTTTTATAAAAGATTTCGTAAACATGTTTCTAACAGGGTTATATGAACGCATTTAAATATTCAAGGCACATTTTTCGACCGATGCCCAAGGAACGAGATACGCGCCGAACCGTCTGAATTCTTGCAAGGAGGTCTCTTTTGTATTTATTTTTTCGAGCCCAGCTCTCAAGCTGATTTAAAAAATGATTAAAATTTAGTGAATCCTTACCGGCTTCCTCAAGCATGCGTCCACGCACAGGCAAGCTAGAATCAAGAAAGGGTTTTAAATCGTACGAGTGCTCAGGCTCTCCAAGATATAATTCGATGAGACGTGAACGAATGGTGTCGGGCAACATATCTGCGCTTGAGGCAACAAGAAAAAAGTGACGACCCGCTGGTGGCTCTTCAAGAATCTTTAAAAGTGCAGTGGATGCCCAATGCCCCAGTAGGTCGGCATTGATAATAAAACATTTTCGCTTTCTCGCAAGGACCCCCGTATATGCTTTTTCTTTTATTTTTCGCACGTCCACGATGCGAACCTCATGTCTATACATCTCAACTTCTCCTCCTATCTCGCAAATCCATCTCGCCAACCGATCATAATCAACTTCTCCAATTAAAAGATACCCGTGAGCAAGTTGACTATTCCTTGCGTGGTTTTCCAGACGAGGGTGTATCCCGTTAGAGATCCTTGGATGTATCATGGCTGGCGTTTTCCAAAAAGACTTTTTTTGTAGATATCCAAATGTTCAAGCGCAACCCCGGTTCCCCTTGCAACACAAAATAATGCGCCCTCGGCAACGTATGCCCTTACCCCGGTGGCACGATAAACCAAATCTGTAATATTTTGTAACAGTGAACCGCCACCTGTCATCACAATTCCTTGGTCAATAATATCGGAAGCAAGCTCGGGCGGGGTTTCTTGAAGGACAAACTTAATCGCTTTTGTAATATCTCGAAGCTCGTTTTCGATCGCCTTTGCAATCTCGTTGGTAGAGACTTCCGTGCTTCGCGGAAGGCCCGTTAAAATGTCGCGGCCTTTGACCGTATGCGTATCCTCTTTGTCAACCGGAATGGCAGATCCAATTGAGATTTTAATTCCTTCAGCCATACGCTCCCCAATCGCAAGATTAAAAGATTTCTTCACATAATCGATAATCGCTTGGTCAATTTTATTTCCGGCTACCTTTACCGATTTGGAAGCCACGATCCCTCCGAGGGATATAACTGCCACGTCCGTTGTGCCCCCGCCAATATCAACTACCATGTGGCCGATCGGTTCATGAATGGGGATACCAGCCCCGATCGCTGCCAAGATGGGCTCTTTCATGACATAGGCTTTCCGGGCTCCAGACTTCAGCGCGGCTTCAATCACAGAACGCCTCTCCGTAGATGTTACGCCAGCCGGAACAGAAACCAGGACTTCGGGCTTAAAAATATTCGCGCGCCCGAGCGCCTTTCCAATGTAATACCGAAGCATAGATTCTGTTACCCGATAGTCCGCAATAACGCCGTCCTTCATCGGTCGATACGCAATGATATTGTCGGGCGTCTTGCCCACCATACTCTTGGCCTCATTCCCTACGGCAAGAACTCTATTTTCTGATGCGGAAACGACCACCACGGACGGTTCGTTAAGTACCACGCCTTTATTCGGTACAAATACCAGAGTATTTGCTGTACCAAGATCAATCCCTAATTTTTTCACAAAAAATGGCATGCCAATTTTACCCCGTTAGAAACTCCTTTTTAATAAACCTTGAAGTCGTAGTTTTTATAAAAGATTTCGCAAACATGTTTCTAACGGGGTTTATACGAACGCTAGTGAGTTAATAAAATTGAGCACCCAGCCTTCTATGCTCACGGTAAAACGTTCTTCTTTTGTATTTTTTCTATTAAATTTTATATTCTCTATTTTCATATATATGAGCTTAGAAAGCTGGGTGAAAGTTTTACCATAGCATTTTCTTCGTTAAAAACTCGAAAATGCTAGTCAACTCTCTTTATATTAGCATTGATTTGTTTTAATTTCTCCTCAATCCGTTCATATCCCCGATCAATCTGATAAACATTATGGATGGTCGAACGCCCCTTGGCAACAAGAGCCGCAATCACAAAAGCAAGCCCTGCCCTTAAATCCGGACTCTCCATCTCCCTTCCGTGAAGTGGCGTGGGACCCAAAATAATCGCCCGATGAGGATCACAAATAGTGATCTCTGCACCCATTCGTTTAAGGTCAATCATATATTCCAGTCGTCCGTCAAAAACCGTCTCAAAAACCTGGCTTTTCCCTTTCGTTTGGGTCAAAAAAACACTAAATGGTGCTTGCAGGTCGGTGGGAAAACCAGGATATTCACGCGTCTTCAGATCAAGAGAGGTAAATGTTTCTGGTCGGCAAACCCCCATCCAGTCGGACCCAACCTCCACGTTCACTCCTGCCGCCTCAAGATGCACGATCAGGCTCGCGAGATGCTCGGGTCTGCATTTTTTTATTCGTAGATCCGTAGCAAGAAGTGAACCAAGAATCAAAAAACTACCGGCTTCAATCCGGTCCGGTATTATTTGAGACGGTTTGTTACTCTTTAGTCTTGCGTGTTTACCCAGACCCTCAATAACAATCGTCTGTGTACCCGCTCCTCGAATCTTAGCGCCTGCGCTATTTAGATAATGCGCAAGTGCTTCAATTTCTGGCTCACAGGCAGCATTTCGTAACGTTACCTTGCCCTCAGTAAGTACCGCTGCAAGCATCAACGTCTCGGTTACCGTCACGCTTGGAATCCGGAAAGTAAAATCTGCGCCTCGCAGATTATCGGCCTCGAACACATAACAATCGTCCTTTTCTTTAAACTGCGCCCCCATCTGTTCGAATCCCGCAATAAAAAGATCAATCGGCCGCTCACCAAACACACATCCTCCCGGATGCGGCAAGCTCACCCGCCCAAAGCGCGCAAGTAAGGGGCCAACCAGAACGACGGAGGCCCGAAAGCGCTTCGTGATCTCACGATCTAGGTCTGTGCGAAAAATGCCTGATGAATCAATACAAAAATCATTCTGGCCGGTTTTTGTGATTTTAGCCCCCAGTCCCTCGAGTAGCTCTTTCATCCGAAAAATATCTTCAATCAATGGGACATTTTGAATCGTAATGGGATCTTCAAAAAGCACTGAGGCGGCAAACAACTTAAGCGCGTGGTTTTTTGCTCCGCCAATCGTAACTTCTCCCGCAAGCGGCTCTCCGCCATGAATAATAAATTTTTCCACCTATTTATCATACCGATAATGTGCGTCCTTGCAACTACCAACAAAGCGGTGTTTCTGAACGAAAGGAAAAAGTGTTACCATAATCCTATGAGTTTTGTTCACCTTCATACCCACTCGCACTATAGCCTGTTGGATGGACTGGCCAAAATTGATGATTTAGTCAAAGAAGCTGCCCGGCTCGAAATGCCGGCTCTGGCCTTAACCGATCACGGAAATCTTTATGGTGCAATAGAATTTTATAAAAAAGCAACCTCGGCGGGAATCAAACCCATTATTGGGGTGGAAGCATATATTGCTACGGGATCTCGGCATTCTAAAAATCCGGGCACGGATGAACGCAGGTTCCACCTAACACTACTTGCCGAGAATACTGAAGGGTATAAAAATCTCCTGCGCCTGGTAACGCTCTCTCACCTTGAAGGATTTTATTACAAACCTCGGATGGATAAAGAAATATTGCGCAAATATTCGAAGGGGCTTATAGCAACATCTGGATGCTTGTCAGGAGAAATACCGCGTGCACTTTTTGTGCAAGACTCAGAGAAAGCAAAACGCCTCATTCGAGAATATCAAGAAATTTTTGGCAAAGATAATTTTTTTATTGAGCTTTCCCATCACCCGAATATTCCCAACCACCCAAAAATTCAAAATGCCTTAAGAGAGCTTGCAGTGGAATTAAAAGTACCGATCGTAGCCACGCAAGATATTCATTATCTCCACAAAGAGGACGCGAAGGCCCAAGATGTGTTGCTTGCGATCCAAACCAATACGCGCCTGGATGACGAAGACCGACTCACTATGAAAGACGATGACTTCTCTATGCGCTCGCCCCAGGAAATGAAAGAGTGTTTCCGCGATCTTCCGGAGGCAATTACAAATACAATCGCGATTGCTGATCGTGTAAATATCAAACTAGAGCTTGGAAAGCTCTCGTTCCCTCATTTTGAGGTCTCCTCATCAGATACTCCAGAGTCCCATCTAGAAAAACTGTGTCGAGAAGGACTCCTTCGCCGCTACGGAACGAACCCGCCCGAAAAAACAAAAAAACGCCTAGATTACGAACTTGGTGTAATCGGCAAAACCGGATTTGCATCCTATTTTTTAATAGTACAAGACATCACGAATTGGGCAAAGAAAAACGGCATTGTGGTGGGGCCCGGGCGGGGCTCGGCAGCAGGCTCCCTTGTGGCCTACTTAACCAATATTACGAACATTGACCCCCTTACGTACGATCTTCTTTTTGAGCGTTTTATGAGTCCGGACCGGGTAAGCCCTCCGGATATTGATCTTGACTTCGCAGATACTCGCCGGGATGAGGTCTTACACTATGTAACAAAGAAATACGGAGAAGACCGGGTGGCTCAAATCATTACATTTGGAACCATGGCAGCTCGGGCTGCCATTCGCGATGCGGGCCGCGCGTTAGGTATTTCTTATACCCTCTGTGATGAGATCGCAAAAATGATTCCCTTTGGCGAATCGTTAAAAGGTGCGATCTCCTCGAACCACGAATTAAAAAGCTCATATGAAACCAACCCAGATACAAAACGACTCGTTGAAGCAGCGAGTAAACTCGAGGGTGTTGCCCGCCACGCATCGGTTCATGCCTGTGGTGTGGTTATTGCAAAAGATCCGTTAGTCAATTCAATCCCGCTTCAATATGCAACACGCGGCAACACGCAAGGGGAAAAAACCGTGGTGACTCAATATGAAATGCACGCAATTGAAGATTTGGGACTTCTCAAGATGGATCTTTTAGGTCTTAAAACTTTGAGTATTATTGAAGCCGCACTTAACTATGTCAAAAGCCGAACGGGCAAGGCGCTCTCTATAGAAACCATGAAACCGGATGACTCTAAGGTTTTTGATATGCTCGCCTCGGGTCAGACGCTTGGCGTATTTCAGCTCGAAGGAGGCGGAATGACCCGGTATCTCATGGAGCTTAGACCGACTCACATTGAGGATATTATCGCGATGATCTCTCTCTTTCGTCCGGGGCCGATGGAATTGATCCCCCAATATATTGCGCGCAAACACGGCAAAGAAAAAATCACCTATCTTCATCCGCGCCTCGAGCCGATTCTCAAAAAAACTTTCGGTATTATGATCTATCAGGAGCAATTGATGCAGACCGCGCAGGCCCTTGCAGGATTTACGCTCGTTGAGGCCGATGTTCTTAGAAAGGCCGTGGGCAAAAAAATAAAAAAACTTTTGGACGAACAAAAAGAAAAATTTATCCGCGGTGTGGTAAAGACGATTGGCAATAAAAAAATTGCAGAGGATTTATGGAAGTTAATCGAACCCTTTGCGCGCTACGGATTTAACCGCAGCCACGGTGCGGCATACGCCCTTGTTGCCTACCAAACCGCCTGGTTAAAATGTCACTGGCCACTGGAATTTATGACGGCGCTCATGAATGCCGATGAAAAGGATGTAGAACGGATTGCATTTCTGGTAAATGAGGCGAAAAAAATGAATATAATGGTCTTGCCGCCTGATATTAATCAAAGCGAGGAAGGTTTTACCCCTTCAGCGGGTTCGGGGCAAGCCCCTAAACCGTTCATACGGTTTGGTTTGCGAACCATTAAAAATGTTGGAGCAAATGTCGTCTCCTCCATTATTGATGAGCGAAAAATGAATGGACCTTATTCAAATCTGGCTGACCTTTTGGAACGTGTATCCTCAAAAAATCTAAATAAAAAATCACTGGAATCATTGGTTAAATCAGGAACACTGGACCGTATTGGCGAACGAAACCAAATGCTAAATAATTTAGAAGAGATACTTGCTTATCATCGTGACGCCGCCCGTCTGCGGGGTCAGAATCAATCGTCGCTCTTTGGCCTTATGACCGATCGCACCTCTCTGCCAACGCTTACATTAAAACCGGCGCCGCCGGCAACCTCCGATGAAAAATTACGTTGGGAAAAAGAACTCTTGGGACTTTATATTTCCGGCCACCCCTTGCAAAAACTTCAAGAAAAACTGGAAAAAGAAAAAATGAACACCGAAACCATAAGGGCGATGAGCGAAGGTACGCCCGCGGTGCTGGGCGCCATGATTGAACATATCCAAAAAATCCTGACTAAAAAGGGAGAGCCGATGGTATTTCTAAAACTTATTGATTTTACCGGGACCCTGGAAGCGGTTATCTTTCCAAAAACCCTTCAGCAATATGGCCACCTAATTCAAGAAGAATCCGCCGTCAAAATCAAAGGCCGTGTCTCACATCGTAACGGTCGCCCCTCCCTTATTGCAAACGAGATAAAATCACTTTAAAGTACGCTGTATGGCGCTAAAAAAAGAAAAATCAAAATCCGACCCGTCTCGCAAAGACAAGGTGGATCACCGAGTGCTGGGAAAACAGCTTGATTTGTTCTCCTTTCATGACGTGGCACCGGGGACGGTTTTTTGGCACGGTAATGGAATGATTATCTGGCGTGAGCTTGAAAAATATTTCCGTTCCAAACTCGACCAAGAAAACTACGAGGAAGTTTCGACTCCAATTATGGTGAAAAAGGATTTGTTTGAAAAATCAGGACATTGGACCCACTTTAAAAAAAATATGTTTACTCTCGTAGTCAATAATGAAACTTATGTCTTAAAACCCATGAACTGCCCGGGAAGCGCTCTCATCTATTCTAGTCGGATCAGGTCCTATCGTGATCTGCCACTGCGGTTATCTGAAATTACCGATCGACTCCATCGAAATGAACTCTCAGGTACCTTAGGCGGACTTCTTAGAGTGCGCCAAATGACCCAAGATGACGCGCATATTTATGCAAGGCCGGAGCAAATAGAGAGCGAGATACAGGGGCTCATAAGATTAGTGAAGGAATTTTATTCAAATTTTGATATGCCGCTGTCATTTAACTTCGCTACCAAACCCAAGGATGCAATGGGAGATCCCAAACTCTGGGAAAAGGCAGAGAGAGCGCTTGAGGCGGTACTTAAAAAATCAAGAGTGAAATACAAAATTCAGCCAAAAGATGGGACGTTCTACGGCCCCAAAATCGACATCAATGTCACAGATTCACAAAATCGCGAATGGACAATTGCAACAATCCAGCTCGACTTTCAAATGCCTGAACGGTTTAAACTTGAATATATCGACGAAGACGGTTCTCGCAAACGACCGGTCATGATTCACCGGGCGATTCTCGGAACGTTCGAACGTTTCATTGGAATTCTCATTGAACACTACCAAGGCGCTTTGCCCTTTTGGCTCATGCCGATTCAAGTCGCAATTCTTCCGATCACCGATAAAATAAAAACATATGGCCTGTCCATAGAGCAAAAACTTAAAAAAGAGGGGCTTCGTGTTTTTGTCGACGCGCGTAACGAAACTATTGGCAAAAAGATTCGAGAAGCGGAGCTGAAAAAAATCCCTTATATTCTTGTAATCGGGGATGATGAGGTAAAAAAGAAAGGAGTGAATATAAGAAAACGTGGTGAGAAAAAACAAAAATTTATGAAAATTGATGCCTTCATTAAAGGAATTCTTAAAGAAAGAAGCCCTCGTTAGCGCAAAGAACAAAAAACTCATTGTTATTGTCGGGCAAACGGCTTCTGGAAAATCTGCGCTTGCGGTTCGGCTTGCAAAAAAAATCAATGGAGAGATTATCTCGGCTGATTCACGTCAAGTCTACAGGGGGTTAAATCTTGCCTCGGGAAAAATAACCAAAAAGGAAATGGCAGGCATAAAGCATTATTGCCTGGATCTCGTCTCTCTGAGAACGGTTTTTACGGCTCGACGCTTCAAAACATGTTTTGCCTCGTCGCTTAAAAAAATCCAAAAGCGTGGCAAAACTCCCATCCTCGTTGGTGGAACAGGATTCTATATTGACGCCGCACTTGGCATTATAGATATTCCAAAAATCTCTCCAAATTGGCCGTTTCGAAAAAAGCTCGAGGGGAAATCTCTTAAAATGCTTTTTAATATGTTAAAACGACTAGACTCCCGCCGTGCCTTAATTATCGAACCTAAAAACAAACGCCGCATCATCCGCGCTATTGAGATCGCAAAAACCCATCCCCAAGGACCGTTCTTGGAGAAGAATTACCAAGGACCATCCTTGGTTTGGCTTGGTATAAAAATAGATCCTCAAAAACTCAGAAAACAAATAAATCAAAGATTAAACGAGCGGCTTGAAAAAGGAATGATTACAGAAATAAAAAAACTCCACAATCCGCCAGCTGGCAAAGGAGTATCGTGGAGACGTTTAGATGAGCTTGGACTTGAATCTAGGTGGGTATCGCGTTATTTGCGCGGACTTATCAGCAAGGAAGAAATGACCCGCCGGCTTGAGAATGCTATCTGGCGCTATGGTCGCCGTCAAATGACGTGGTTCAAGCGAAACAAAAACATTCGCTGGATCACAATAACTTAAGCAAAATCTTTTTCACAACTTCAGGATTTGCGCTGCCTTTGGTTTCTCGCATGACCTGACCCACTAAGAATTGTAAAGTGGTTTCTTTACCGGCTTTGTAGTCACTTACGGCTTTTGGACTTGCATTAATAATTTTCTTTGCAATCTTCTCAAGCTCGCCTTCTTTATTCATTAGTCCAAGGCCTTGATCGCGAACAATATCAGAAGGATCGCCGCCCTCCTCTACCATCGTCCGCAGGACGTCTTTTGTAACCCGCGAGGAAACTTCGCTTTGCGACAGCATTTTAATAAGTTCGGCAAAATTTTCCGGAGTCACCAAAAGCTCTTGCCACAAAATGCCTTTTTCTTTCACTAGCCCCTGAAGATCAGAGGTCAAATAATTAAACGCAAGCCTTACAAGCTCAGTCTTTTTTGTTTTATCTCCCCATTCTAGAAGCTCTGAGGTCGCCTCTTCAAAAAATCGAGAAAGGCGCTCATCTTCAATTAACATTGCGGAAGCTTTTGCGTCCATTCCGTATTCATCCTGAAAACGCTTTCGTTTCTCCCACGGAAGCTCGGGTAATTTTCGCCTGAGCATTTCAGGATTAAGCTCGGGGTCTTCATACACCTCAAGCGGTGGCAAATCTGGTTCTGGAAAATAGCGGTAGTCATGCGACTCTTCTTTTTTTCGTTGCGAGAAGGTTTTTTGTTTCCCCTCATCCCAACCGCGCGTCTCTTGTACCACGCTTTTGCTGCCTGCGAGTAGTTTTTCTTGGCGCTTAATTTCGTATTCAATCGCTCGGCGCAGTACATTGAATGAATTGATGTTTTTTACCTCCACCTTGGTACCCAATGAGGAATCGGCGCTTAAAGAAATGTTTGCTTCCAGGCGCATCTCGCCTTTTTCCATGTCGGCATCCGATACACCAAGATAGCGCAGGAGTCGCCGAAATTCTTCTCCAAATTCACTTGCCTCCTCGCTAGAGGAAATATCTGGTTTGGTTACCAACTCCATCAACGGAACGCCCGCACGGTTAAAATCAACCAGGCTTCCGGAACCGGCAGAATCATGCACAAGCCGGCCCGTATCTTCTTCTAGGTGGATACGCTCAAGGTGGATTTTCTTTCCAGATGATGGTAACGCAAGCTCCCCGCCCTTAACCAGTGGATGTTGATATTGAGAAATTTGATATCCTTTAGGTAGATCCGGATAAAAATAATTCTTGCGGTCAAATCGAGAGTAATGCGCGACCTCACCCCCGAGCGCAAGGCCCGTTTTAAGCACAAGCTTTACCGCTTCTTTATTAATCACCGGCAGAGTTCCCGGATGCCCCATACAGACCGGGCAGATATTGATGTTAGGATGCTTTTCGGCAGAATCATTTAAAGAGTCGCAAAACATCTTCGTCTTGGTTTTCAATTCAGCGTGAATCTCCAATCCGATTGTAGGTTTATATGTATTCATATGCATACTTGCTTGTCTGCCTGTCCGCTAAAACATAAGCTACGGCAGATTGATATTTCATAAATGTAGTATAAAATAGTTAGATGCTCTCGTATAGCGATCTACAAAAAGGCATCACTTTTCTTCTGGATGGTGAGCCATATCAGGTAGTGGAGTCACAATTCTTGCGAATGCAGCAGCGAAAACCGGTTATGCAGGCAAAAATAAAGAATCTGGTCAGTGGAAAAGTGATGTCTAAGAATTTCCATCAAAATGAATCTTTTAAGGAAGTAGAGATTGAACGTACTCCCATGATATTTCTTTTTGAACATCGGGATCAATTTACCTTTCACGTCTCCGACAACCCTGCGGATCGAAAAACGCTCGATAGAATACATGTAGGTGGGGCGGCAAAATTTCTTAAACCCAATCTTCAAGTCGAATTTCAAAAATTTTCCGTCCAAGGCGGACCCGCTTCGAATGAAAATGATACGGTCATTGGAATTTCGTTACCGATAAAAATAGATTACATCGTTAAAGAAGCACCGCCCACGGAACGGGGAAACACTGCGCAGGGAGGAACAAAGGAAATTACACTGGAAAATGGCCTGCGGATCCAGGTCCCATTTTTTATCCGTGAAGGCGATGTTGTGCGCATAAATACCGAGACGAGTGAGTATGTCGAGCGAGCAGAAAAACAAAAATGATTACTCAAAATACCCTTCACTCCACGAACAAAACGCACACTCAGAATGTTTCAGTGGCATAGGAGACTTTAAAACTTCGAGCGCTCGCTCAAATTCTTTTTTGGCATTCTCGCCATTGGTTTTTACCTCCTTAACCTCAACATTGAAACTTACGTGTCCATTCTCGCGAACTTCTTTGGGAAAGTAATAAACAAGATAGGCTAAATGGTTTGTCGGATAATCATTCTCCTCCAATAAAAGGGTATAAGCATCAAGTTGACCTTGATAAAACCTGTGCCCATCTTCTTTTGGCGGATATCCTCTAGTTTTATAATCAAGCGCGGCATAATATTTGCCCTCCACCACACAGTCATCAAGGGCGCCCGAAAGGACTCCTCCTGCCCTTTCATCTTCATACCGAAGTCCGGTTCTCCAATTACGCCATTTATTTAATATATCTAGATCGGGAAATAGCACGCCTCTTACTTTCGGACGAATCTCAGGTGGAAGCTCGCCCTTTTTGCGCCAGATATCAAAATATTTCTTAATCACCCCGTCCATTCCCGAGGGCAGTGACGGGAATGGTCCGGAAGGCCGATGGACCCGCTCGTTTACGCGCAGCCAAAAACAGCGCGGACATTCGCGAAAGAGATTTAAGGTTGAAGGTGAAAGCCGAATCATGCTCCTATGATATCTTATTACAGACCTTTATCTTCTTCAGCGTGAGCAGTAATTTCTAAATTGCAGCTATGATGCTCCCGGCACCATACCTCGCATTTCTCGGCCCAGTTCCTGTCTTCGTAATAGAAACTGCATTCCTCGCACTGATATAATTCTTTATTTTCTTTTTGAACAACTTTAATCATATATTTAACGATTGTTTATAGATTCGACCTCAACTCCATGCCCACGTTCTACCTCAATCCATCCTGTAGATGCAGAAAGTCCAAGAAGAATCAAAAGTAAACTAATAATCCAAAACTTCGCGCCTTGGATACCGCGCTTCAGCTTATACCAAATCAGCGGGGTCAAAATGAGCAGGATAAGCGACCACCATCCAGCCGCAAAAGAAGCTTCGAAAACCCCCGCCGCAACTGGATGATCCGGAACCTCGGCAAGATTGGAGGCGATCATGTAAATGAACTGATTCCACGAAGCGTGAAAGATGGAATCTTCCCACCAATGCATGCCAAATAATCCATAGGTGAGTATAAATGCGCCAACAATTACAAGTGCGGTACCGGTCCAAAGATTTATTTTTCCAGACACTTTACTCATCCATTGAATGCTTTTCATTCCCAAAAGGGTTAACACTACAAGAAAAATGAGCGGCGTGGCTCTACCAAGTCCATGCACCAACCCAAGCCATCCGCCGACAGCCATTGAACCGGTTGAAGCAATATACGTCAACAAAACATAAAACGCAGGATTGGGACAACCAATACCGGCATTTCCTAAAAACATTCCCAGCAAAAATGTTTTCGCGTATCCTTGCATAATCCATGCGGGGACGCGATGCGTAAATACGGGAAGCGGAATACGGAAAAGGTCGAGTTCGGTAAGCGCGAAAAGAAGCGCCATCGAACCAGCAATAACAAACATGACTCTCGTAAATTGGTCGAGGCCAAAGTATCCTCCAAGAAAGGCTGTGGCAATTCCATAGAGAGCGAGCGTTACCGCAAGTCCAAATCCAAACGCCACTGCGATACCAAGTGCTTTCTGTAATTTCTTTTCCTTTACCGCTAGTGGAATAATAACAAAAGCAAGCGGAAGCGTGCAAGGCAGAAAAATCATCGAAAGGCCCGCCGCAAACGAGAGAAACACCGAAATCGAATTATCGCTTTGCACAGCTAGCCACAACAACCCGCTCGCAATAACGATAAAAAGCGCAAACGCTAAAATTGCAAGAAGTTTATTATTCATTTAGCTTAATTACATCATGAACCGTGGCATTTTTTATCCTTCGACGAGATCCGTCCGCCGTAGCTTATGCTTTGGCGGACTCCGCTTCTTCAAAAATAAATTCACGCATTCTTGCCATGGCAGTGCTTATACTTAACGGATTTCCCGTCAGGCTTAGTCGCTCCGCACGGACAAGGTTCGTTGCGGCCGACCTTACGAAGTTTTGGGCCTTCCGCGCCTGTTTTAGCAGGAACATCGTACTTTGAAGGATGCTCACCGATTAGATGCGCTTCTTGGTGGATGGCTTCAAGAGGCTTTTGTTCTATGGCCGGGGCCTCCACAACGCGAAGTGCCAGAGTTGAAATATGCTCCTCAATAGAACCCTCAAGCTCACGAAAAAGCCGGACAGCTTCATTTTTATATTCAACCAAGGGATCACGCTGTCCGTAGGCACGAAGCCGCACGGATGAACGCATATATTCCATAACATCTAAATGCTCCATCCAGAAATGATCAATAGTTTGCAGCCAAAGCATCCGTAATATATGCGCAAATTCCTTCTCCCCCATCTCTTCTCTCTTTTTTTCAAAAATATTCGCCTTATCATCTTCAAAGAGTGCTTTACTACGCTCTATAATATCGAGGGGTTTTGAAAAAAGCGCCTCCTTTCTTCTGCGATAAATTGCCGTTCTATGTTTATTCATCACGTCGTCATACTCCAGAAGGTGTTTACGAGTATCGAAGCTAAAACCTTCTACTTTTGCCTGCGCGGATTCCAAGGCGCGCGAGACCATTTTATTCTCTACCGCCTGATCTTCTGGAATGTTAAGCGCTTTCATCATGCTCTTTATCTTCTCAGATCCAAAAATGCGCAGGAGGTCGTCATCAAACGAAACAAAAAATTGCGTCTCGCCCTTATCGCCTTGACGGCCAGAACGCCCTCGAAGCTGATTATCAATCCGGCGCGCCTCGTGGCGTTCAGTACCCATTACAAAAAGTCCGCCGGCTTCCCGTACTTTTCTTGCCTCATCGGTTTCTGGAGGATTACCCCCAAGCACAATATCCACTCCGCGACCGGCCATATTGGTTGCAACCGTAACCGCTCCTAACATACCGGCCTGGGCGATAACTTTTGCCTCCTCCTCATGGTTTTTTGCATTCAGGAGTTGATGTCTTATACCTTCTTGCTTCAAAAGACTGGAGAGTAGTTCATTTTTCTCAACGGACGCCGTCCCAATAAGAATCGGCTGTCCCTGTTCACTACGCGCTCTAATTTCTCGAAGCACTGCTTTCCATCTTCCGCTCTCATTCTGAAATACTTTATCCGGAAGATCGCGTCGAATGAGCGGCAGATTCGTGGGAATCACGACAACTTCCAGATTATAGACTTTGTGAAATTCTTCGGCCGAGGTTTCCGCAGTTCCAGTCATACCAGAAAGTTTCTTGTAGAGGCGAAAATAATTTTGAAATGTGATCGAGGCTACGGTACGCGATTCTTTCTGGACCATAACCCCCTCCTTTGCCTCAACTGCCTGGTGTAAACCCTCTCCCCACCGGCGGCCGGGCATCAGACGCCCGGTAAATTCATCCACAATAACCACCTCTCCATTTTTCACCACATAATCTTTATCGCGATGATGCAGAGCTTTTGCGCGAACAGCTTGCTCCAAATGATGCACATATTTAATACCCCCTTCGGTATACAGGTTGCTGATTTTGAGCATTTTCTCCACCCGTTCAATCCCTTCGTCGCTCAAACTTATGGCGCGCAGTTTCTCATCAATTGTATAGTCGCGATCTACCTGAAGCTTTTCGGCCACACCCGTAAATTTCTGGTAGAGCTCTCCCGATTCTGCATCCGGCGCGGAGATAATCAGTGGAGTGCGCGCCTCGTCAATTAAAATCGAATCGACCTCATCCACAATAGCAAAGTGATAATCCCGCCCGGATATCTGCTCGGGGCTGTAGGCTAAGTTGTCTCTAAGAAAATCAAAGCCAAATTCGTTGTTCGTCCCATAGGTGATATCGGCCGCGTAAGCCTCTTTTCGCGGGCAGGGCCGCAAAAATTCATGGATAACCTGAAATGAACCTTGCCTGTCGCGTTCCTCATCTTTACTTGTATGACTTTCGTCATATATATAACCCGCCTCGTGATTAATACATCCGATCGTAAGACCCAATGCATGATATATCTGCCCCATCCATACCGTATCGCGACGCGCCAAATAATCATTCACCGTTACGATGTGTACTCCTTTTCCGTAAATAGCATTCAAATAAGCAGGTAGGGTGGCAACCAGTGTTTTTCCTTCTCCGGTTTTCATCTCAGAGATTTTTCCTTGGTGAATGATAATGCCTCCTAAAAGCTGAACATCAAAGTGTCGCTGGCCAAGTGTGCGTTTGGCTGCTTCGCGAACGGCTGCAAACGCTTCGGGTAATAATGCGTCCAGCGTTACTCCTGCGCCTAGCTTTTTTTTAAATTCAGCGGTTTTAGACTTCAATTCGCCGTCCGCCAATTTATCAAATTCACCTTCTTTTGCATTAATCTCTGCAAGAGTACCCTTAAATCCTTTAAGAAAACGTGCGTTTGAGTCCCAAAAAATCTTAGCAAATAGTGCCATAAAACAAGCCTTATTTTAGCACGTTTTTGCACTTACGGAAAGTGCCAAAAAATAAAAGCGGAACCTTTGCGGTTCCGCTTTTACGCTAGCCAGGCCCAATATGTTCGAGGACATTCCGCTTCGAACAATTTAGGTCTGGCTGAAAAACCCCTCGTAAATAATCGGCAGCTTTGATCGGATCGGCTTTCTTTCCACATGTAGAAATATCTACACGAATATAGCCGCGTTCGGGCCAACCATGGACATGGACTGTAAGATGCGATTCGGAAAGCTGCAGCGTGGCGGTTAATCCTTGTGGAGAAAATTCATGTTTGAGTGGTTGCGCTCCCTCTTCCACAACCTTTACTCCAGCAACTTTCGCCGCTTCCCTCATGATCACAAGCATTTCCTCAGGATCCTGAGGAAGACAGCGACAATGGAAAAGGTCATCGATAACGGTTGTGCCATAATGAACGCCCTCTGTCGTCATTTCCCGCCTCCTTATTTTATGGTTGTGGTTTATTTAACCAAAAGGTACAACTAAAAATACAGTGTAGCGTTTTACTCACAAAAATCAAGACAGTCAAGGCTGTGGAAAACTAAAAAGAAAAACGGCTGCCGCAAATACCGTTGTCCACCATCCGTTCTTATTCACGCGTGCGGTTTGCGTTATGTTAAAGGTTTTTACAATTTTGCCAGACATCTTAAATACTTTCTCTCGTTCATCCCAAGAAATATTTGGATCAAAATGAAGTCCAAGCGTAGCTGCAAGCATTTGCGCGGCAAGATCTTCTGCGTAATCCCCTGCATTCTGTTTTACCTTGCCGAAACCATGGAATTCAGAAAGATAGCCGTACTGTTTCGTATCTTTAGGCACTGCAGCGCCAATAGAAGCGGCTAGCAGTCTGCCCGGTTCGTTCGAAGAAATTCGTGCATGCACACTAAAAAGAATGCTGCCTTCTTTTCCTTTTAAATTTCCCAAACCTTCCTCGCGACTAATCCGCTTGCACCCAACGGGCAAAATACTTGAGAGCGATGATAATAAGTTAAACGGCGCAATACCTGCGTGGCGAAGGGCAACTTCAAATGAAGTTAATTCCTCTTTGTGCGCCCCAACACCTCGGGTAAAAAAAACTTTCTCAGGCATCCAAATATTCATCGGGAGTGTCTTTCTTTGTATTTTTTAATCTCGCCTAGAAGCTCGTACTTTACCTCGTCCACCGAAGCACGCAGACTCTCGGTAAGTGCTTCTGCTCGCAGCATTTTCTTCTGGTAGGGCAGCGAGAGCTGCGCCTCGGCTCGCCATATCTTTCCTTTTCGATGATGCCGAGTGGTACGCGCAAGCTCGATATCAAACTGAATATCAGCCTTCTCGTCCAAGCGTTTCAAAAGCTTGGTGACTGGCCTTACTAGTTTTTCCTCAATTAGCGCCTCGACTGCGGGTGAGCGCCCAAAGTTCGTGGTTTTGATTAATATACGCATATCTCTAAAATATCACTATATATTCAAAAACAAAACAGTCGCCCTAGGCGACTGTTTTGTTTCCGCTCATGAGCGGATGTTTGTTAGCGGCGGCTTTTTCGTCGTTTCTTCGGAGCCGCTTTCTTCTTTTTTCTTTTCACCATCAGTCTAGACTATTTAATCTTGCAACAAACATCGACCGCGGTATGTTCGTTGTTCCAATAATACATGCAGAGCGTAAAAAAATTTGAAAAATCTTTTTACTTTTCTACTCCCAAGGTGCATCTATATTTATTATCCCAAACTTGAAACACAAAAACAACGAAAAACAACCAAAACTGTGGATAACTTCCAATTTTTCGCTACAAGAAAATCTATCACAATTTCTCTTCAATATCTTGAATTTCTTTCTCCATGTTTCGCCCTAACGTATCGAGTTCGCGAAGAACATGTTCTTTCCGGGCGCGTTCATCGGCTGAAAGTTTTTTCCCAGACAATTCTAAAATACGGAGTTCATCTAAAAGGTCGCGACGAAGTTCTGAGAGTCCTTCGCGAACCGAATCCTTAGCTTCCCTAATTTCCTTCGTTAGCAATCGCGCATTCAGTCGCTTTACTTTCCATGAAAAATACCAAAAAGCAGCTATACCCAAAGCCAATAAAACGACCACTAAAAACGAAAGGAATGCGAATTTTATATTGATACCGCCAACCGTAATCCCAGAGACAATGGCCTTAAATACTCGCGGATTTGACCAGCTAGACGCGCTATCTTTGGCATGTAAAAGTCGCGCCCGCACTTCCCAATCGCCAGCCGTAAGCGGAACTTTCTCAGCAAGCACCCATTCGCCATTCACGTCGCTTCGCACGGTAAAACGCACAGGCCGCGCGCCTTGCTTAGTTAGCTGAATTTGTACCGCAGAGTTCGGCCTAGAGACCCCTTCAATGTAGAGAATCTCATCCAATGGATAATACACATCGGGGCTGATATTAATCGTAGGCGCAGGCAGATGCTCTGCGGCAATGAGAGTACCTGCAAATAAAAGAACCAAAGAAAGAGAGAAAGAGAATAATTTGAAAAGCTTCATTAAATGTCCTTTAGCCTTCGATTAATTTCTCTTTCAACATGTTCAAGATCGCGCAATAACTTATCGCGATGTTCTTCTTCTTCTTTAGAAAGTGATCGTTTTCGCGCTAAATGCCGAAGCTCTTCGGCAACATTGCGGCGAAGTTCTGAAAAATCCTGCTCGATCTGGAGCCCGGTTTTTTCGCGAGCAACCTGGCGCATTCGAAAGAAAAGATAAAAAATGACACCGGCGGCAATCATTAAAAGAAATGCAATCGCGCTAAATCTTATATTCACCCTGCCAATGGTGACTCCGGTGATAATAGATTTAATTATCCGCGGGTTTGACCAAAGAGAGGTTCTCTCAGCCTCGATGACGCGAGCACGAACCTCCCAGTTCCCTCCTTCCAGCGGAACTCTTTCAGCGAGCACCCATTCGCCGTTTTGGTCACTTCTCGTAACCAGTTTTAACGGTTTTGCTCCTGGTTTTAAAAATTGGATTTGAAGAGTCGCATTCGGTTTTGCCCTCCCCTCAAGATATAAAATTTCGTCCACGGGATAATAAATATCAGGGTTGACATAAATGGTTGGGGTCGGCAAATCAAAGGCGGCCGAGGCAACTCCGACAAAAAGAAGAAAAAGGACGACAATAACTGAATAATGATATCTAGTCATAGAATGTCTCTTAATTTTTTCTCAATTGACTGTTCGGCTTCGCGAAGTCCTCTTAAAAGATGTTGGCGGTGATCCTCTTCTTTTGAGGAGAGCGGTCCCTGTCCGGCGCGTTCGGTTAAATGTTCGAGCTCGTCTAAAATGTTTCGCCTGAGCTCGGCAAAATTTTGCTCAATTAATACTTCGGCAGCTTCGCGCTCTTTCTCGCGCGTGACTTTCTTTACCCGTAAAAAGAAATACAAAATGGCAGCACCGCTTAAAATTAAGATGATAATCAAAAGAAAAATCAAAAAAGAAAATTTAATTGCAGCACCCCCAATACTCACGCCCGTTGCAATCACGCGAATGATTCGCGGATTTGAGAAAGCAGATCCCAGTCCTGAACTTTCAATGATGCGCACTCGCACTTCCCAATTTCCGGCATTTAAAGGAACTTTCTGGGCAAACACCCATTCGCCGTTTATATCGCCCCTTACAATAAATTTTAAAGGCTTTGCGCCATCTTTTCGAAAGTTCACCTCAACATTGGTATTTGGCCGCGCTCTGCCCTCCAGATATAAAATTTCATCAAAGGGGTAATAGATATCCGGATTTACACCAATGGTTGGCGCGGGTAGATGCCTCACAGCAATTCCGGCCTCAGGAAATAAAAAAAACAAAGAAACAATCACGAGTAAAATAAGAAACGGTTTCATGAAATATTTTCTATTTTTTTCTTAATCGTTTCCTCGACCTCTTTAAGCTCGCGCAAAAGATGCTCGCGATGTTCTTTTTCTTCCTCGCTTAATTTTCCATCTTTCAAGCGTTTTTCTATATGCTCTAACTCTTGAGTAATTTTTGCTCGAAGCTCGGCAAAATTCTGATCAATGACTGCGCCCACAGACTCAAGTTCTTTTTTGCGAAGCGCCTCTTGAAATTTTTCCTTCATGCGACGCGCTTGGATCATATAATACCATGCGCCTGCCGCAGAAATGATCAAAAGAATGACAATAATAAACGTAAGAAGAGCAAATTTAATCGTAACACTGCCAATTGTAATTCCGGTAACAATTACTTTAAAAATGCGTGGGTTGGACCACGTAGATACCGCCCCTGAACTCTCGGCTACGCGCGCTCTTACCTGCCAATCTCCTTTCTCTAATGGGACTTTCTCCGCAAACACCCATTCTCCATTCCCATCGCTCTTTGAGGTAAGCGTAATCGGTTTTGCGCCCTGCTTTTGAAACTGAATCTGAACCGTGGAATTTGGCCGTGCTCGTCCTTCCAGATACAAAATTTCATCCCCGGCGTAATAAATATCCGGGCGAATCGCAATAGATGGGATTGGCAAATGCCCTGCAGCCCATCCCATCTTCGCAAAAAATATCATTGCAAGAAGAATTAGAATTTTTTTCATGTCATGTTGTTTAACCGTTTCTCAATTTTTTCCTCGCACTCACGTAAATCCTTAAATAACTTTTCGCGGTGGTTTTCTTCTTCTGCTGAAAGCCTCTTGCCGCCGTGCCTTTTTTCTAGATGTTCTAACTCTTCCATAATACTTTCTCGAAGTTCATTAAAATCCTGTTCGAGGTGCGCTTGAGTGGCTTCGTGTTCCTTCTCGCGTACTTTTTGCTCAAGCGCTTCGGTTTTTTGACGAGTCTCCTGCTCGAACACCAAACGCTGAATCTTGCGTATACGCAAGACGGAATAGACAAAAAGCGCGATGCCCAATGCAAGAATGAAGATAAGAAGCAGAATGATCGGCACATATCGTATTTTAATGGACCCGAATAGAAAGCCTGAGACCACTGAACGAATAATCCGAGGATTTGACCAATCAGAAATTCCGGGATTATTGATGACTCGTGCCCTGACGGTCCATTCACCGCGCGCAAGCTCCAGGCGATCGGCGAAAAACCATTCTCCATTCGAGTTTACCGCAACCTGCAAGCGAACCGGCTGTCTATCTGGTTTTTCAAAAAATAATTCTACCTCAGATAGGGAAGTCGCGATTCCTTCAATATAGAGCGTCTCTTCTAGAGGGTAGTATTTAGTCGGCGCAACACTA
>JADFMT010000047.1 GCA_022563755.1 Patescibacteria group bacterium
CCACGTTACTTTTTGCCTCTCTCATCTACGAGACCGATCACATGCAAGACGCGAGCGCAAAAACCTTTGCACTCGCAAGCGCTCTTTTGGACAGAGGAGCAAATCATACAGCGGTAAGCAACATTATAGAGCAAGAAAAAGATATTGCGAGAGCCCAACTTTTCGGGCGTGCACTTGCACGCACCACCATTGATACCGGGCTTAAGACCAGCTGGACTTTTCTTGCTCATAAAGACTTTGAAAAAACTCGGCTAGAGCCTGCAGAAGATATGCTGGTCGCACTTATCAGAAAGATCCGCAGGTCCATCCAACATCAACCGTTCTCTGTCCTTTGTTATGAGGCGGATGGGATTGGCACAATAATCTTTGGGGAAAATGCAGCAATGCTTACTGGTATAGCTGGACGTCTTGGCAGAGAATTAAAGAGTCTTTATTTTCTTGGTCCTTCATTTTCTACCTTCTCAGAGGCAGAGGTAAAACTTCGAGAATTGTTAAGAAAGACTCAATTGGATACAATGGAAGTATAGTTTAAAATGAATATCCGCCCTCGCTAAAGCTTCGGCGGATGCTCATAATTTAACAAAAATTTTGTTTGCTAAACTCCAAAATTTTTAAAAATTATGGCAAAAAATACGGATGTCAAAATCCAGTTAGAAGAGCTTCGCGGAAAAGAAGCTGAAGATTTAGCGCGCATCCTTTCTGAAAAACATGGTCTCCCTTACGGTGATCTTTCACGCATGACCATTGATCTCGATGCGCTTAAGTTGGTTCCAGAGACGGAAGCGCAAGATGGAGAAATGGCAGTCTTTCAAAAAATCGCAAAGCGTCTGAAAATCGCGGTCATAAATCCTGAGCGCTTAAAAACTAAAGAAATTTTAGAAAAACTTTCTGACGAAGGGTATGAAACCGAGCTTTTTTTGGTCTCAGAAACCAGCTTGAAGCGCGCCTGGTCGCGCTACAGGGAAATTCCAGCTTTTGAAGAGATGACGGCTGGTTCTATCGACATTTCCCCGGAGCGCCTTGAAGAATCCCAGCAAAAAGTAAAAAGTATTCAAGATTTTCAAAAGTTACTCTCGCCCTATGCTAAAGCACAAAAAATTAGAAAAATTTCGGAAGTAGTGGAAGTTATTCTTGCAGGCGCCTTGGCTCTCGATGCTTCAGATGTTCACCTTGAGCCTCAAAAAGAAAAAACCCGAATGCGATTTCGCCTCGACGGTGTGCTTCACGAGATCGTTGCATTCAATATATCCGCATATAATTTAATACTCTCGCGCATTAAGCTCATCTCGGAGATGAAATTAAATGTTCGCGACCGAGCCCAGGACGGACGATTTACGATCCGCACGAAAGAAACAGACATGGAAGTACGAGTCTCTTCCCTTCCCGGACCTTTTGGAGAAACGTTGGTGCTCAGAGTACTGAACCCTAAAACCATCGCTCTTACCCTTAAAGATTTAGGCATGCATCCTGAATTTCAAAAAATCATTGAGCACGAAATTGCGCGTCCAAACGGAATGATCTTAACCACAGGACCGACCGGTTCTGGAAAAACCACCACGCTTTATGCATTTGTAAAAAGCGTCAACGAACCAGGAATAAAAATCATCACTATTGAAGATCCGGTTGAGTATCACCTTGCAGGTATTAGCCAAACCCAAGTGGATGCCTCAAAAGGCTATACCTTTGCCAATGGGCTGCGCTCCATTTTACGACAGGACCCGGATGTGATTCTGGTTGGCGAGATCCGAGACTTGGAAACTGCTGAGATTGCCATGCATGCTGCCCTCACCGGTCACCTGGTTTTCTCAACGCTCCATACCAATAATGCTGCCGGAACCATCCCCCGCTTGATTGATCTTAAGACGGATCCGGCCATTATTGCACCGGCCGTCAATGTGGCTATGGCGCAAAGACTAGTACGAAAACTTTGCTCTCACTGTAAAAAGAAAGTAAAACCAACTCCAAAAGAGGTAAAAACCATCACCGATGCGCTTAAAGAAATTCCTCCTCGCTATAAAAAAGATATTGAGAAAATAAGTCATATATGGAAGGCCGGAGGATGTGGGCAGTGCAATGCGATTGGTTACAAAGGTCGAATCGGTATTTACGAAGCTTTTTTGGTTGATGACACCGTAGAAAAACTTATCTTAAAAAAACCATCTGAAGGAGATTTGAAAGAAGCGATGAAAAAACAAGAAATGATCACAATGTTCCAGGACGGTGTACTGAAAGTTCTTGGAGGCGCAACTTCACTTGATGAATTAATACGGGTAGGTGGCGAGTAAATGCCGCAAAGTCT
>JADFMT010000028.1 GCA_022563755.1 Patescibacteria group bacterium
GAAAAACTCTTACGAAGAGCGTTGTAAGCGTGCTTTAGCGGAGCGCAGAAATTCTCGAAAGAGTGGATGCGGTCTCATCGGCCGCGATTTTAGTTCCGGATGGAACTGCACGCCTACGAAAAAGGGATGCCCAGAGAGCTCAACGATCTCTACCAGGTTACGTTGGGGGTTTAAGCCAACAGCCTTTAAGCCGAGTTTTTCAAACGTTTCCCGGTAGTCATTATTAAATTCGTAGCGATGACGATGGCGCTCGACAATATTTTTCTCGCCGTACGCCCTGTAGCTTATCGTACGGGGTTTAATTTCACAAGGATAAGAGCCCAGGCGCATAGATCCACCGTACTTTCCTTCTGCTAAATTTTTTTCTTGTTCAGCCATTGTTGAGATTACCGGATGCGGCGTTGCGGCGTCAATCTCGGTGCTTGATGCTTTCCGGAGACCGGCAACGTTGCGAGCAAATTCTATAACCGCCATTTGCATTCCATAACAAAGACCCAAAAAGGGAATCTTTTTTTTGCGCAAATACCCAATCGCCTTAATCTTCCCAGTAATCCCTCGTTCTCCGAACCCGCCAGGAACAATGACTCCTGCGAAGCCCTCAAGCTCCCGGAGCTTGAGGGAACTCTTTTCATAGATCTCCGGATCAATCCAGGTGATATGGGGCTTAAGTCCGTGGTGCCATGCAGCGTGCTTAACAGCTTCAATTACAGAGATATATGCATCAGAAAGAGTAAATTTTCCCGTAGCAAAATATTTTCCCACAATGCCGATCCGAATCTCTTTTTTTGCCCGCCGGATTTTTCTATTTAATATCTCCCAATTTTTTAGGTCACATTTTCTTTTCGCCATACCAAATTTTTCAAAAATACGGTCACTCAAGTTGCCTTTTTCAAAATTGATCGGGACCTCGTAAATACTTTTGACATCCGGAGCCGAGATCACATTTTCTTCGCGCATGTTGCAAAAAATAGCAATTTTTTGCTTGCGCGGTTTGTCGAGCGCCACGGTGGAGCGCGCAATAATAATATCGGGCTGAATGCCCGACGTGTTCAGGGTTCGAACCGCGTGTTGTGTGGGTTTGGTTTTCATCTCGCCCAGCATTTCCGGAACCGGAAGATAACTTACCATCACAAAAAGAACCTTGCCCGGCGAGGAAAGATGCATCATTCGCGCAGCTTCCAGGAAAAGAAGATTTTGATATTCCCCGATGGTTCCACCGATCTCAACCAGCACGAAGTCGGCTTTTGTTTTCTGTGCTGCAAGCTCAAGGCGTCGGGTGATTTCTTCTGGAATATGCGGAATCAGCTCCACGCATTTCCCGTCATATTTTAGCTCTCGCTCGCGATTAATTACAGACTGATATACTTGTCCTGAAGTCATGTAGTTTTGGCGGTACATATTTTGATCTAAAAATCGTTCGTAATTTCCAATATCCTGATCGCATTCTAATCCATCTTCGGTTACGAAAACCTCTCCGTGCTCAACAGGGTTCATCGTTCCGGCATCTACATTTAAATAGGGATCAATTTTAACGCAGGTTACCCGAAAACCAGCGCTTGCTAAAATTGCGCTAATCGAGGCGGTGCTCACACCCTTCCCGATTCCTGACATGACTCCACCCGAGACAAAAATGTATCGCGTCATAATTTATTTCTCTTTTTTCTCCTCAACCACGAGCTTTGCGCTGACCGATATATCCCCTCTCTGTATCATGATTTGGTGTTCTCCTACTTTTTTAATAGGACGCGCAATCTCAATATCCTCCTCGGTGATGCTTTCAAATCCCTGTTTTGCAAGCAAAGCTACAATCTGCTTTTTCGATATCGCACGAAAAAGTCCTCCCTGTTCATTTGCCTTTGCAGATAACGTAAATGTCATTCCTTCAAATTTAGAAATCAGCGTGCGAAATTCACCTTTATGAAGTGCTGCTTGAGCTTTCTTTTGTTCTTTAAGACGCAAAGCCTGTTGTATGGCCTGGGGCGTGGCAGGTTTTGCTAAATGCTGAGGAAAAAGAAAATTCCGGGCATACCCACTTTTAACATCTTTAATATCATCTTTTTGCCCCAAATGGATAATATCTTGTTGTAGGATGACTTTCATGCAAAATTTATACGAACGCTAGTGAATAATAAATTTACTCATTTTTAGGTAATTCCTTTAATATCTCGATCGCTTTTTCTAATTGCGGATCCGTACCCTCTTCTTCGTCACCGCTAACCTCAACGACAATATCCGGTTCGAGCCCATCTTCAGAGATCGAGCGACCATTCGGCGTAAGCCAACGCGCGATTGTTACTTTAAACGACGTTTCTCTGGTGATTGAGACAAGCTCTTGAACCGATCCTTTCCCAAATGTTTTGGTGCCGACAATGGTTGCGATGCCATGTTCTTTTAGGGCTCCGGCTACAATCTCGGATGCAGAAGCAGATCCGCCATTAACAAGGACCACCACCGCAATACCGTCAAGGGCATTATAGCCTCGTGAGCGATAGATAACCTCTTTCCCTCTCCCGAAATCCTCTTTTACCACAACTTTTCCAGTGGGCAAAAACCAGCTTGCAATATCAACGGCTGCTTCAAGAAATCCTCCTGGGTTGTTACGCAAATCCAGGATGAGCTTGTTGCTTTGGCTCTCCGCCATTTCTCGAAGTGCTTTTCGGAACACGCTTGGCGAGCGTTCTGAGAAATTAAAAAGCCGGATGATAAATATGCCGTCTTCTTTCACCTCGGTCTCAAGCGTTGGAATTTTAATCACGTCGCGCGTAATCGTAATCTCTCGCGTCTCGTCCTCGTCATTTCGCAAGACCGTAAGCGTCACGTCTGTCCCCTTCTTCCCGCGGATTCTTCTGACTGCCTCAGTAAGTGTTATCTCTGCGGTTGATTCGTCGTCAATTTTTAGAATTCTATCGCCCGCCTTCACCCCGGCCCGATACGCGGGCGTGTCTTTTAAAGGTGCAATTATCGTAAGGAGCCCCTTTCGCATTCCGATCTCCATTCCGACCCCTTCAAAATTCCCTCGTATTTCTGACTCAAATAGTTTTTTCTCCTCGGGCGGAAAAAATGTCGTATAAGGGTCGTCAAGCGATTTGGCAAGTCCTGAGATCGCACCCCATACCATTTCCTGCCGATCAAGACCATCGTTCGATACATATTTTTCCTCAATGACACGCCAGGTTTTCCAAAAAGGATCAAAATCAACCGGATCTCCTGTAGGAATTGCCTCTTCTTTATTAAAAACAGACGTAATCTTCTCAATTGCTGGTTGCTGCCCGATGCCAGTATAGATCCCCGCAACAAATACGAGCACAACGATGAGCACGGCACCGCCAAAGAGAACGATTTTTTTAGCCCCAATCTTTTTCATATAGTAAGATATTAACTTTTATTCTATACTGAAAGCACTTCTGAAACAACCTTATGAAATTATACAACTTCCTTAGCCGGAAAAAAGAAAATTTCCGCCCTCGTCGGGCGAAGAGCGTAGGATTCTATACTTGTGGCCCCACGGTATACGACTTTGCACACATTGGGAATTTCAGAGCGTATATTTTTGAAGATATTCTTCGACGCACCCTAGAATATGTAGGTTACCGGGTCAAACAAGTGATGAATATCACTGACATCGATGATAAAATTATCCGCAGGGCTCGGGCGCACCGTATGCCCACTGTCGATTTTGTAAAGCCGTATGAGGAGGCTTTTTTTAACGATTTAAAAAAACTGAACATCAAGCCGGCGTGGAAATATCCCCGCGCCACAAAGCATATCTCAGAGATGATTACCCTGATCTCCAAACTTCTTAAAAAGGGTTTGGCATACGAGGAAGGCGGATCGATTTACTTTGATATATCGAAGTTTGAGCGCTACGGTCGTTTAAGTCGTCTAAAGCCGAAGGAATTAAAGTCCGGCCTGCGGATTGATGTAGATGAATACACGAAGCAAAATGTTCGGGATTTTGTTTTGTGGAAAGGTAAAAAACCTGGCGAGCCGTCATGGAAAGCGAATTTTGGTAAGGGGCCTACCTTGAACGCAGTCGAAGGGCGCCCGGGCTGGCACATTGAATGCTCTGCTATGAGTATGAAATATCTAGGCAAAAGTTTTGATATCCACGGCGGAGGAGTGGATTTGATTTTCCCGCACCATGAAAATGAGATTGCACAGTCGGAGGGCGCAACCGGAAAACCGTTCGTTCGGTTTTTTGTTGAAGGAGAACATCTACTGGTGGACGGCAAGAAGATGTCGAAATCCCTTCATAATATGTTTACCCTCAAGGATATTGAGAGGCGAGGATTTGACCCGCTTGTGTTTCGATACCTTGTCTTAAACGCCCATTATCGTTCAAGATTGAACTTTACATGGAAAGCATTGGAGGGTGCGAAGAATTCCCTCCGCCGTATTCGAGAACGTATGGTTATTCTCGGGCGCCGGGCACAAAAAAAGACTCATAAATCTTTCCGAAAGGAGCTTATGAGACGGATGGAGGATGATTTAGATACCCCGGGTGCTTTAAGGGTTTTTTGGAAGCATTTTGACGCCTTGTCACGAGACGATATCATCTGGGCCAGTCAGATTTTCGGTCTTAATCTTGAACGATGGAGAGTGCGGGCGATTCCAGCTGGTATCAAAAAACTCGTAAAAAAACGCGAGGAATTTCGCGGCAAAAAAGAATGGCAAAAAGCCGACAAAATCCGCGCGCAAATCAAAAAACTCGGCTGGCAAGTCGAGGATACTGCGAAAGGACCAGTTTTAAAATCCGCTTGACTAAAATACTAAATAATTATCTACAACCGCTTCTTAACAACTGACTTTATAGTAGTATAAGGACTGCAACGGTAAATAGCTTCGTAAATTACGGGTTAAATCTGCGTGTCAGAAGAAAGGTTTAAGTGTGGGCCTTTTTTCTTTTTTTGGCATAATATTGATTAGACATCCGATGTCTAATCATTTAGAGGACCATCGAATTACTTTGAGATTCCAAAAACCCCGCATTTTGCGGGGTTTTTGGTTACGGTGAGTTTGATAGAGTTGAACTTGCTATTTCGGATTCAGGTTGAGGCGCGGTTGGCTCTTCAACAACAGGCTCTTCTACCACGCTATCCACCGGTGCATCAACTGTTGGTTCTGGAGCTAGGGTCGTCGTATCCATCTCTTGCGCAGAAATATCAGGAGTCGTAGTTGAAGTGTCTAAAATAGCATCAGAAGATGTGGCTGTAATATCCGGAGTAGAGGTGCTTATTGGAACTTCCGGAGGAATTAATCCCGCGTCTGTGCCACTTGGAAGCTCAACTTCCAAGTGGGAGATTCCGCACTCTCCTGGGATATTTAAGAGCTGTCCTTCTTTCACAATTACGCAGTAAGGTTCTTTAGTGGCGTAGTCATATAAGGTAATACCTGTGCGCATTTTAGGACTACCAACAGTAAGCGTATTTGCCACCATATTTTCCACTACAAGCCTCCCCACCAAAAGCTCGGCGACAACAAGCTTGGTGAAGTTTACTACTCCTTCAATTATAGTCAGCCCAAAGTCAATAAACGATTCAATCACACCATCAACTATTGTTTTTATAATTGGGTCATTGGGATTTGATTGAAAATTAGAAATTGGAAATTGGAAATTGATGAGCGACTCCTCCAGTTGTGCAATACGGTCTTCATTGCTTTTTACATGTGCGGCTAATTCTTGTACTCCTAGCAAAGTAAAAGTCGCAAGTTTGTATATGTCGACTCCTTTGCCGTCTACAGAGAGTACTTCTTTTGGAGCTTCTTCGGCGATTAGACCCAAGCGTAATGGAGCATCGCTACTCTCAAACTCGTATCTATATTCATATATTGGTGTTTCCGTAATCTTTTGTAGAAATGTTTTTTCATTAGAAATTGAATCATTAGGATTTGATTGAAAATTAGAAATTAGAAATTGTGAATTAAGCGACTTTATATCTTTTTTAAAGTCGCGACTTGATGTATTGATGAATCCGGTGGCTGCTATGTCTCCTATTACGTGTAGTTTGTAGGATGGGGTGGTTGTCCCCATGCCGATGGCTATGTTGCCGTTCGAATCTATATACATTGCCGGCGTGGTGGTCGGCGCATTAATCAGGTCGATGCGCAAGTTCATTTCTTGAATTGCTTTTGTGAGAACTGGCACCAATTTTGCATAATCCAAGGAATCAACTAATCCTTCTTCGTTATATCCGATTACCTCAGGTGTTATTAGCACGGTTTCTTCTGCAATAAGACCAATTTTTCTTCTTCTATCTTCCGGATCCCATTCTTTTTTGAAATTGAATGATACAGGATTTAATTGAAGAACTTCTTCCAGTCCATATTTTAATTCTTTTATATTCTCTTTGTATCGGATTGAAGATGTACCACATGCCCCGCTGTTCTTTGAAATTGCATTTGTGGTAGATTTTATACAAGCTGTTCTATCATTTGCAGCTGATGGCATAGTTGGAAATCTAACTTCACCTGATCCTCCCATTATCTTAAACCTAGCGGTTCCAAAACCAGTTGCATGTCCCCCATCCTCAGCAATTACAAAATCATCAACATTAACCCCATTTAAGATACCTAAATTCCACACTTTATCAGTAGTCATATCTTTGAAAAATTCAATTTTCGGGCCATCTGAATTTCCTACTGCATTTTGGTTCAGACGAAGAACCATTCCAAAGTCAGCCGCACCACCGAAAACAACTTCCAATGATGTTTTTGGATTCGTCGTCCCAATCCCGACGTTGCCGAGAATAACAAGACCCAAATCATACTCATAAACTTTATCGCCTGTAGATCCTGTAATATACATCTTTGTTCCGTCGGGTTTGAAAAACATGTCTCTGGGGGCTGTATCCTCTCCTGATACGTCAAACAATTGATTGAATGAAGCGGTTGAGATATCCCATGGCGTTGACAAATCATATTCATTAACCTCGTCGTCTGTGAATCCTACAATATACATCTTTGTTCCGTCGGGTTTGAAGAAAACGCCTTGGGGGCTTGCTTCCTCTGTTGTCACGCTAAAGGTCTGCTTGAATGAAGCTGAACCAACTCTCCATGAAAATCCAGAAGGTGTTGCTGCCATCGCTTGTGTTGAGCCGTCAGAGAACAAAAAAGCGTCTGAGGCCCTTATGCTTCCTTGCGCGTCCAATGTAAATACTGGACTTGTCGTTCCGATCCCGACGTTGCCGTTTGATAGAATCCTGACTCTTTCGATATCTGTTCCATCAAGTGCAGTGAAAAACGCCAAAAAGGAATCAGCATTTGCTGCAGATCCATAAACACTTTCTTTGCCCGATATTATTTTACCGGCTACTCTTCCAACATTTTCGAGACTAAATTTCAAGGAAACGGTTTCATTAGTGCTAGAACCTCCGATAGTACCATTTTGAAGCAGAATTGCATTATCAGGACCACCAATGTTTTTTCCTAAATGTAGAAGCTCGGTTGGTATTGGAGTAAAGACACCCAAAAATGCGGGAACATTAACTTCACCAAATGATCCTGCGGCGTCGAATTCTATTCGTCCCTTTCCTGAGATCCCTATAAATGCATCATCGGCCATAATTAGATCGCCCGTAACTGTGATATCACCGGCGGCTGCTTCCCCAAGGTCTAGGGCGGCGCCAGTGGCACCGATGATGTCGCCGCCAGACACTGTGAGATCTGCTGAGAATGTCCCGGCTCCAATCACATGGAGGGCAGTGGATGGGCTCGTTGTCCCAATCCCGACGTTACCTTGATTGTTTACCACAAATATTCCTTGGTCCGTAGTCGTTGAGATTTGAAAAAGATTATCTGTAGCATTAGAACTACTTACCGTGAGTTTATATGCAGGCGTCGTCGTCCCAATCCCGATGTTTCCATTGGGGAAGACGACGTCTACAAGCGTCATTCCATTATTAGAATCTCGTTGAACGAGAATCCACTCCGTTAAAAGGGTGTTTGCATTATTTACAAGTAGACCAGAAAAAGTAGTTTCGGTCAATACTCCCCATTGCCAATTTTGGCTATCCACAAACGGCGAGCTAACATTGCTGAAAAATATAACTGGATGATCTCCGGATATCCGGAGATCTAAATCTATATCTCCGCCGTCAATATCGAGTCTTGCCTCAGAAGTCGTCGTCCCAATCCCTACGCGATTGCTTGAGAAATCAACAACCAGAGTATTGGTATCAACCGTTAACCCTCCAGCAAACGTTGAAGTTCCGGTTCCTGAAACTGTAATGATGCCAGAAAAGGATGCACTACTGCCTGAATTCAAGGTAATATCATCTGGAATATCGGCATCCGTAAGTCCTGTGACTCCGCTTATGGTAACAGAGGTTAAGGTAACACTACTCAAGCTATCAATCTTGTTGGTAAGAGCTATTGCTTGGAAGTTCGATTGAGCTCGCTGCTCCACAAGGCTTCTTAGGGTTGCAATTTCATTTAAGAATGTATTGTTAAGAGCTTGGATCGCCAAGTCGAGTTCTTCCCGAGAAAGACCCGAGATAATACGTTCAATGGTTTTCTCTACAACCGTTCTTTCAATAACTTTGGGTTCTACTTGTAGCCCTCGAGATTCCAATGTGTCCAGTTCTTTTTGTAAGGAGGCGGGCACCTTTTCTGATGGGGGAGGAAGATCATGCGGTACAACGGCAGGACTTGGAGTAAGGAGATCTGTAACACTTTCTTTAAGAATGGCTCCTTTCTCTGATAGCCAGGATCCTGCCGTACGTCCTAAATCTAGAAGTTGATTTTCAACGAATTGATGAAGTGCTGCCCATTGTTTTTTTCCAACTTCAAAAGGAAGCATGAAAGTTTCTTTGAAACTCGGAAAGACTTGAGTTTGGTAAGTAAAAGAACCCTCAACAGCAAAGACAACAGGAGAGCTTAAAAATCCCACAAACATCAAAACAGAAACAAAGACAATGATCTGTTTCATGTATTTTATTGTAGCAGTTTTAAAACCCTTTAGGTGTCTAGGGGTGTGGATTAATATCCTCTCAACCTCGGAGGTTGAGGTCGGACTTTTTTGAGGAAAACAAAATCCGCCCGGATGGACGGATTTTGTGCTGTAGCTATAAGCCGAATTCTGTATCCCGCTCTTCATTATAATGAAACAATGAATATCGGGACCATGGTCATCTATCTGTCGC
>JADFMT010000003.1 GCA_022563755.1 Patescibacteria group bacterium
CGAGATTGAGCTCGCAGATACCTCAGAAAAAAGGGTTCATGGCCTTTCCGGAAGAGATAAACTTTTTGAAAACCAAGGGATGCTCTTTATATTCGATAAACCGGATTTTCATTCGATTTGGATGAAAAATATGCATTTTGCACTGGACATTATTTGGATCGATGAGGAATGGCGAGTTACAGATATTACGAAAAATGCTCTGCCAGAATCGTTCCCTCAAACATTTCAACCCACCTCCCTTACAAAATACATTCTTGAAGTCAATGCCGGATTTACAGAGAAAAACCGTATCAGGATTGGAGATCGGGTCGAGGGAATAAAAAAAGAATAATAGGCGGGATGCCGGAGTGGTTTAACGGGGCGGTCTCGAAAACCGTTATATCCGAAAGGGTATCGGGGGTTCGAATCCCTCTCCCGCCGCATCTAACAGCTAGCACGAGGTAGTATCATATGACGACAAAAAAAGAAAAAGACAGGCAAAGAAAATATGACTGGGTTGTTTTTGCTCAGAGTTATTTCTTGATAGCAAAGTTGGCCTGTCAAGAATTGTTAAATACTGAAGAAAAAAAGCACAGCAAAGTCAAAGGTAAGGATTATTTTTATCAGCCAGCAGATTTGTTCGTGCCAATTTTGTTTAATATAAAACATGGAACCGAAGTCTTTGTTAAGGCCTTAGGTCTTTTTGCGTATGGGGAGTATAGAGAAGGTCATGATATCCATCATCTATTTATAGAAGTTAAACAAAAAATATCAGATCAAAAAATATCTCCTCCTATAGAAAAGAAATACTATGACGCAGTAACAAATGAGGACATTACTAATTCTCAGAAAGATTTGGATGATATTGAACCTCTTATTCTTTATTTTTACAATCTAGAGATATTAAAATCAAAAATCGGACAATACTACTCAATTAAAGATACCCAAAATGATTTTCTAAGATACCCAGATAATAAAGCAACGGTTCAAATTGATTGGGGCACTGTGCTAAGTAGTCGAATTGAAGTAACTGACATAAAAGATATGCTTAGCAAATTGGATGAATTACTTGAATTATTCAACAAAGTTGGATACTTGTACGCGGTTCTAGATCGATCTAACAGAATCACTTAAGAATCTTATGTGCACGAGAACATTAGTTTTGATAAAATAAAAATATGAATAACAAAAATATAGTTATCTATTTACTCATATTACTTTTGGGAATTTCTGTATACTTAAATTTAAAAGACGACAATTCCCAAAGAAAATATATAGAACAAAATATTAAAGCAGAAGAAGCTTTTGGAAACCAAATTGGTGAGTTACCACTCTTCTCTTCTGCCTGTTTCCCAACTTACAAACAGGTTTGTACTTATGGTGAATGTGAAATAATTACAGACTTAGGAACATCTTTTAGTCTTTTGGATAATCTTAATACAGACCAGCGTACCATCTCTCGTTGTGATTCTAATGGCTGTGATACTTACGATGCTCAATATTATGCTTCTGGTTTATATGAAAATTATCAAGCAGAACAGCCGCGTGGATTTTTTCTCAAAAAAGAAAATAAATCCCTTGTTGATACAGAAACTACATCGTATACAGAAGTGGCCACTCAGGGAGTAACGACTTTTCTATATTCTGGGTATTGCAAGGATGTAAAATAACAAAGCGCACGAGGACCTTAATTTTGATAAACTAAAATAGTCAATAAAATTACGAAAATGAAAAAGAATGCTCACATAGAAGAACAAAAAAAGGATTCGAGTGCGCCCAATAGTAGACCTGCGTTCGTTAGAATTGCTCCAGGTGCAAAGGTAGATGGTCTCACTATGGTAGATAATACAGCAATAGGTGACGCTGATTTTCTAGACAACCAAGGAGAACTTAAAGACGCAACACTTGAAGGCAATAAACATATTGTTCCAAATAACACAATCTCAAAAAGAGCCCTATGGAAGAGACCAGAAATAGTAATCCCTACAATAATAGCTATTATTTCAATCCCTTGGTGGCCTAGCATTTTCCGTTTATTATTTAAATAAATGTAAGACATAGTTATTAAATTAGACTACTAATTTTCAAATGCGCTCGAGGATCTTCGTTTTGATAAACTAAAATAGTTAAAATAACCTTACGGGGCTTGATCGGCCACGGTTCCAGCCCGAGGTAGCCCGCCATGATTATTTATTATCGAAGGTAATCCACAGCCTATGAAAGAGTTACTAATTCAAATTCAAAAAGGACTTGATACAAACTTATATTTTCTGGCTCTATTTACTGCCTTAGCTATACCTGATATATGTGGTGCTTTGAGTTCGGAAAATGGAGAAACAGACGGCCAAAAGTATAAAGCTTGGTTCGACCAGTATATTGCGCCTAAATATATAAATTTTACTGATGGTGCAGACTGCTATCGGTTTCGTTGTTCTCTATTACACCAGGGCAGATCTCAACTCAAAGATAGTAAATTTAGTAGGATTTGGTTTATAGAACCCGGCACGACTAGTGTGGTGATGCACGATAATACTTCAAACGATACTCTAAATATTGATGTGGGGGTATTTTGCAAAGATATTATTGCCGGTGCAGAAGAATACCTAAGCAAGAATGAACAAACGGATTTATATAAAACAAATTACGATAAATTCGTCCGCAGATACCCAAATGGAATACCCCCTCTTATTACAGGCGTTCCTGTAATTGGCTAGTATTAAGCCGACCCACGTGCCTAAATTTTTCTTTGGAAAAATCTTCTAAAAACCCTTACGGGGCCTCACTTGTGGTGGCACTAGACCCAAGTGGCCCGCTATGACAAATTAAAATGCCTTGCTTTTTTGTATTGCTTATATAAAATTAATACGGCAATTAACTTCGCACATTTATAAAGAGGATTTGAAATGGCCAGAGGAGAATATGCCCAGGCAGGAGTTGATTATACGAAGATTGAACCCTTTAAACAGGCAATGATGGAAGTGGGCAGAAAAACGTTAGCTTTCCCCAACAAACGAGATGTTTTTGTGGAAACACACGCTCACGGTGCTGTCCATGAATATCGGGGCTCAAAGCCTCACGGTTGGGCCAATACACAAGAAGGCTTAGGCAATAAAAACTGGATTGCAGAGTGGATGTACCAGAATGATGGTACAGGAAACACTTATTACGAAGGAATTGGGATTGATGCGGCTTTAATGGCAGTAAATGATGTTATTGCCCAAGGGGCAATGCCCGTGGTTTACACTGATGAAGTTGCCGCAGGCGATAGCGAATGGTTTGAAGACGCCAAGAGGGCAGAAGATTTGGCGAGAGGGTATTATCGTGTTTGCAAAATGGTTGCAATGGCTTTGCCTGCGGGCGAATCATCGTCTCTGCGTTATCTCGTCAACGCAGAACCACCGGTTAAAAGTGCTCCTGTCTTGAGCGGCTGCGTAACGGGTATTATTGTTCCCCGAAGCCGCCTGATTACAGGAGAAAACCTTCGGGCAGGAGATTGTATTTTAGGTGCGCCCTCTTCAGGACTGCACGCCAATGGTATTTCTCTTGTTATTAAACGCGCTCTTCCACTTCCAGACCAGTTTCTTACGAAACTACCGAATGGCAAAACATTAGGAGAGGAAGCTCTTATTCCTACTCGCTCTTATGTTGCTTTGGTTGAGGCATTATTGAACGAAGAGATAGAAATACATGCCCTCCTTCCAGGAACAGGAGACGGCGTAGGGAAGGTTGCTTTTGATAAACGACCCTTTACCTATCGGATTTATGACTGGGTTCGCGTGCCGCCCCTTTTTCAATTTATGCGAGAATTGGGAGTTACTCTGAAAGATTGTCTCAAGACTTTTAACTGGGGGGTTGGCTATTACATCTTTGTGCCACCCTGCGAGGTCACGCGAGCAATTGATATTGGTGACAAAGCGGGTTATGAGGTAGTTGAGGTCGGAAGAGTTGAAGAAGGAAAACGGCAGACTATCTTTGAGCCTGAAAACATTATTTTGCCTCCTCCGGGCCAGTAGCTTTATTCACTTTTTAGTACACACCACCTTATACGGGTGGTTTTTATTTAATTGATTTTGAGAGATTCGGGTGATATGGTTAAAAGCAAAGAAATGATCCGTTATGAAAGCGCGTATTGACCATTATCTTCGCTTGGCATTCGAGCATACCGAATCACGCGTGTATCACGTCGTGAATGATACCCTTGCTATTATTATCGTGATTGCGGTAATCTTGGTAATTTTTGAATCCATAGAGGGTGTATATCTTCGTTACGGGAAAATTTTTGATATAAGCGAGATAATCATTGTAGGTGTTTTTACGCTCGAATATATCACCTATATCTATCTTGCTCCTAAGAAAAAGAAGTATTTATTTAGCGCCTTTGGAATCATTGATCTTCTTGCGATTCTGCCGACCTATCTTGGATTTATCTTCCTGCCATTCGCCAACTTCAGGGTTCTGCGTGTCCTGCGGATCGTGAGAGTATTGCGGCTGCTGCGACTTTTACGGCTGCTTAAATTGCTTTCTTATACAAAACGACGCCACCCGGGAGAACGGATAACGTTCAAGGAGTTCCCGTGGTACACCATGGAGATTTATTTTTTTGCGCTTCTCTCGGTTGTCGTCATCGCAGGAACTTTCATGTACCTTGCCGAGCAAAACGTTTCAGGATCCCTTTTTACAAACGTCCCGCAAGGTATGTGGTGGGCAATTGTCACTTTGACAACGGTGGGATATGGAGACATGGTCCCGCAAACAATATTAGGACGAATCATTGCGGCGCTCACTATGATTTCCGGACTCATGCTTTTTGCGCTCTTAATCAGTGTCGTGGGGAAAATCATGAAAAAAATTCTCTTCGGATCCCCGGATGAAATCACGGTAAAAGAAAAAGAGTAAAAACGCCTTTGATTTTTTGTGATTTTGCGCTATAGTGATGAACATGGTTCTTGAAACCTATACACCATTTATCCTTATGGGGATTGGGGGCGCGCTTTTCTTGATAGTCGCCGCACTCGTGTGGCTAATAATGCTTGAGATGCGGCTTCGGAAATTGTTTCGCGGCCGAAGGGGCATAGATTTAGAAACGCTCATGCAAGAGATCCAAAAAGATTTAGATGCCATTTTGCAAAAGGGCATTCAAGTGGACGCTGTTCTTGAAAACATGGAAAGCCGCCTGCGCCAAAGCGCGCGCCACATTGGACTTGTGCGGTTTAACTCGTACGGCGATACAGGCGGAGATCAAAGTTTTGCACTCGGAGTGCTCGATGAACGACGTAGCGGTTTCGTAATCTCAAGTCTTCATGGACGTGACTCCACCCGGCTCTACGCAAAACCGATCGTCCGAGGCGAATCTTCATATCAATTATCCCACGAGGAGAAACAAGCAATTCAAAAAGCGCTTTCAAGCGACGCTTAATATGATTCATGACTCCAAAAGCCAACCAAGAGAAAAACAAAAATTTGGTAACTCGACCACCAATTGTAGTGGTAATGGGCCATATTGATCATGGAAAAACCACGTTACTTGATTCGATTCGTAAAACCAATGTAGTTGAAAAGGAATCCGGAGGCATCACTCAGCATATTGGTGCCTATGAAGTGACCACGAGCACTAAGGAAGAGGAGACCCGTAAAATAACCTTTCTGGACACACCCGGCCATGCAGCATTTTCAAAAATGCGTTCTCGTGGTGCCCGGGTTGCGGACGTTGCGATCTTGGTAGTTGCAGCAGACGACGGGGTTAAACCTCAAACAAAAGAAGCACTGGATGCGATCAAGGAAGCGGATATCCCATTTGTTGTTGCGCTTAATAAAATCGACAAACCCGAAGCAGATCCCGAGAAAATCAAAAAAGAACTCTCGGAGGCAGATATTTTAATCGAGGAATGGGGCGGCAAGATACCGTTCGTTCCTCTCTCGGCAAAAACCGGGCAGGGGGTGGACGAACTTCTTGAGATGATTCTTTTGATAAGTGAGCTTGAGGATTTAAAAGCCGATCCTCGAGCACGGGCATCCGGCGTGATTATTGAAGCCCACCGCGATCCAAAACGAGGCAACACCGCAACCCTGATCATTCAAAACGGAACGTTGCGGCAAGGCGAATTTATTGTAAGTAAAAATACCTATGCACCCGTAAGAATTTTTGAGGATTTTTTGGGAGATAAAATCGGGGAAGCTACTTTCAGCCAGCCAGTACGCGTCGTGGGATTTTTACAGGTCCCAGAGATTGGCTCCATGTTTATAACGGTTGACTCTAAAAAGGCGGCTGAGACTGAAATAAAGGGGGCATCGGTGCCAGCCGAAATACCGCCGAAGACAAAGACCATATCAGAGGACTCCAAAGAAAAACAAAAGTCCTTTGAAATTCCTATTGTGCTTAAAGCAGACGTTGCTGGATCTCTGGAGGCGCTCGAAGATGAGATTAAAAGGCTTGGGGACGGGCGTTTTATGCTCACCATTTTACAAAGTGAGGTAGGCGCGGTAAGTGAAAATGATATGAAAATGGCCTCGGGTTCTCCAAATGTTCTTGTTGTTGCATTCCGGGTGAAGATTGAAAAATCCGCCCAGGACATGGCTAAACGGTTTGGAATAACTCTTAAAACATTTGATGTTATTTACGAAGCTACCGACTGGCTAAAAGAAGAAATCGAGAAACGCCTACCAAAAGAGACTATTGAAAAAATCTTTGGACGCGCTAAACTATTAAGGATTTTTAAAAAAGAGGGTGAACGACAAGTAGTTGGCGGCAAGGTAAAGGAAGGTGCGATTCTCTTAGGGAAAAAATTTCGCGTTGTACGCAGGGGAAATATGCTAGGCGAGGGGCGAATTATTGAACTCCAACATCAAAAGGCAAAGACCTCAAGCGTTGAGGAAGGAAAAGAATTTGGCATTTTAACAACCTCTAAAATAACACTTGCCCCGGGAGACGAGATTGAAATTTTTGAGGAAGAAGAAGTTAAACCCAAGCTTTAATGACAACGAAACGTCTTGAGAGAACCCGCTCACTTCTAAAACGTTTAGCTGCCCAGTTTATTGCCCGTAACGTCTCCCTTACAGGGGTCTTGACAACGGTCACAAGGGTTGAGATTGCATTAAGCTTCGATACGGCAACGATTTTTTTAAGCATTTGGCCGAGAGAAAAAGAGAAAGAAATGATGTCCCTACTTTACGCGGCACGAAAAGACTTCTGGGCATATCTTTCTCGTAACCTTAAAATGAAGCATATGCCGTCGTTTCGCTTTGAGATTGACGAAGGCGAGAAAGCTAGAATTCGCATTGAAGAAATTTTACAAAAAGAAAAGAAATAATGGTCTGGTAGCCAAGTGGCAAGGCAAGAGTCTGCAAAACTCTTATACGGGGGTTCGATTCCCCCCCAGACCTCCCTAGAACAATCTGCAAAGCAGATTGTTCTGGCAATCAATTCGCTTAGCGAATTGATTTAGCCAAACGCCCGGGTGGCGGAATTGGTTTACGCAGCGGACTTAAAATCCGTAGCCGCAAGGCTTGTGGGTTCGAATCCCACCCCGGGCATATAACATACGCCCCCGTGGTGAAATTGGCAGACACGCATGGTTTAGGACCATGTGCCGAAAGGCTTAGAGGTTCGAGTCCTCTCGGGGGCACATATGGGCGGCTAGCTCAATGGTAGAGCGCTCGGTTTACACCCGAGAGGTTTCAGGTTCAAATCCTGAGTCGCCCACAAAAAGGGATGATATTGATGGACCGGGATATCATGGTATAATGAGTATATGAAATTCGAAAAACCGAAGGAGGGCCAGCATATCGGGGGCGGAACCCCTCTAAAAGAAGCTCTAAAGGAGACTAGGCAAGTCGCGCAAGAACGAACAGCGTATGAAGAAGAAATGAGAGAAAAAATAGAGAAAGCAAAAAAAGAAGGGGATTCTAAACTCTATATAGAACTCAATGAGGAACTTAAGAGGAAAGAGAAAGAATTTATACAGCAGGAAACTAAGATTGCAAAACCCGTTGCCGGAAGCAGAGGGTACAAACTGCCTGAATAGTTAGTATATAAAATTGCCGCGGTAGCTCAGTGGTGGAGCGCTTGCTTGAAGAGCAAGGCGTCGGGGGTTCGATTCCCTCCCGCGGCACTCAAAACAAAAAGAATGGCATCGCGTCATTCTTTTTGTTTTGAGTTGATGATAGAAACAGGAATCGAACCCTACGAAAGGGGGTACCAGCCGCGAGGCTCTTTCGCAAAGCGAAAAGCCCCGTCTCCGGGGAAAACTGTAGTTTTCCCCGTGGCGGAAAACAGCGAGACTGAGCTTGTCGAAGCCGAGCGCTAGAAATCCTTCGACACTGAGCTCAGGACGAAGTGCCGAAGGATTTCTAGGGAGGACCATAAGCGACGACGGGTTCTAGGAGCGCAGCGACGGATTCCCTATATTGAAAAAACCATTGCTTTTATTGACATCCGTTTAGAGTTTTGGTAGAAAGACTATGGCGTACCTTTTAAAAACCAACAACCAAGAAGGCCTGACAATATCGAACCTTGAAAGGAGATATTATGTCCAAAGTCAGCGAACAGCAGTTCTGTGAGATCCTTCAGCCCAAGCTCGGCGATTCGTGGGATCGCGCCCTGACCGTCTTCCGTAACTACGGCGAGATCTTGGCGTATGACGTAACCAACGTCCTACTCCATGCCGCCGACCAGGGAAAGGCGGATGAGGTGCTCGGCATTCTGGAGAAACACTATGAGAGCCATCTCCAATTTCAGCACCCGGAGATCCGCGGCACTATCGAGGATCGCCTTCTCGGCGTCAATCCCACCCAGAATATGTTTCTTCGCATCTGCCAACAGACGTTGAGTCTCCAGCCGTCTCCGGCGTAGTGATGCCAGATGATACACGCGAGAACCCGGTCGGGTTCCACAGCACAATCGTGGAACTCGGCCATTTTCTTTTTGTTTGTATGTTTTGCGGATCGGTGATTATTCGTGTTTGATTTTGAGTTTTTGTACCCGTTTTTTGTCGAGTTTAGGAAGACGGATGGTTAGAAGACCATTCTTGATTGAAGCTTCTGCAGTTTCCACATCAATTTCCTGCGGGAGCATAATAGCCCGTGAAAACGACCCCCAATAGAGTTCTTGATGAAAATAGCGATCATCCGAGACCTCGCGGTGTTTTTCACGCCTCCCCTTAATAGTTACCATGTCTCGAGTAATCGAAACATCTAACTCCTCCGGTTTTAGACCGGCAACTATGGATTGCATCACAATCTCGTCAGGCGTCTGATATACATCGGCCATAAGCTGTCCCTCACCCTCAACCGGAGGAAGCGGACTTTTTCGCCCCGGGGTGCCTTGAGCCACGGCCGCATCTGCCGTTACCTGTTCTTCACCGCGTAAAGTGGGTTCGTCGTTGTCTGCCGGATACGATCCGGTGAGTCGTTCAAAAAATAGTCGTCGATCTTTAGGCATATATTATTTAATATATCAAATTATAGCTGAATAAATAAATTTCATCAGTGGATAAGTTTTTTTAGCTTCTCAAATGATAGAATAAGAATCATCCCTCCCAGCCATACCACAGAAAAAATATAAAGAAGGCTGGATCCACCTCCTATTAGTATAAAAAAATTGAAAAAAGTATGCAAGAGGGTTGCAAGGGAAATTCCCCAAAACACGTTACGCAGCCGATGCTCGGGATGAAAAAATGAATATGCAACCGAAAACCCTACAATGGCTGAAGTGAGAATATGAAGAAGCGTAGCCCCCACAAAGCGCAGATGAATGGCTACGAAACCACTGATAAACTCGTGCTGAAAAACATTAAAAAGCATAAAAATGTTCTCTACGGCCGCAAATCCAAGTGCGGCCGTAATCAAATAGATAGGTGCATCAATAGGCTCATCAAAAAAGGGTTTTCGCAAAGCGGCCCAATAGGCAGCCCCGTACTTCAAGACCTCCTCAGCACCCGCCCAAAGAAAGAGAAGAAAAAACGATGGAAGAGCTCTTGGCCAGAATCCGAGCGCAATGCCCGCGCCGTATATAATCTCCTCTAAAATTAAGGCAATGGGCACGGCTAGAGCACCTGCAACAAACGTCAAAAACAAAATCCGCTTGGGCTCAGGATGAGGATCCTCGCGCAGCCAAAACCAGAGCCAAACGCCAGCGGCCAAAAGTCCGCCCGCAAACGCAAAAAGACCGGCTATGGGGCTGGCAATCACTTGGGCCACGACTCAACCATTAAAAGATCCTTGCTGCTCGCACGAACCGCTTCCCATATATTCTCTGTAATATGGGGTAGAAACGGATGGAGCAATCTCAGGCAGTCCGTCAATACCAAGACTAAAATCTCTTGCGTGCGTGTTTTAAGCGCGGGGTCGCCCAGCTGCTTTTTTGAGCTCTCTAAATATTGATCACAGAAATCATGCCAGAAAAAATCATACAGTTTGTGAAGTGCGTGCCCAAATTGATAATGGTCGATGTGACGGGTTACTTCTTTTTTTGTTTTTTTAAGAGACTCCAAAATTTTTCGGTCTTCTTTCGTTTTAGGATGCGGTTTTTTAAAGTAGTCCCCCCTCGCCCCCGCTTCGCCAAGGCTACGCAGGGCGAGCAAGGCTTCGGGGGGCGACTCATTCCGTTCGAGAACGAATCGAGCCGCATTCCACATTTTATTTAAAAATTTCTTCCCTGCAACCAGCGCTTCCTCAGACCAATGGATGTCCTGCGTACCCATGGTTTGCCACGTAAGTCCAAAGCGAAGCGCGTCCGTTCCATACTTCTCGATCATGACTATTGGATCTACAACATTACCAAGACTTTTAGACATCTTCCGGCCTTTTTGATCAAGCACCGTGGCATGAGTATAACTTGTTTTAAACGGGCTCTTTTTGGTAAATTCAAGACCCGAGAAAACCATGCGCACGATCCAGAGAAAAAATATTTCGCGCGCCGATGATATCATATCCGTAGGATAAAAAGTTTTTAGATCCTTGGTTTTTTGAGGCCACTCAAGGGTTGCAAACGGCCAGAGGGCTGAAGAAAACCACGTATCAAGCACATCCGGAATTTGCTTGTAGCGAGCGTCACAATGCTTGCATGCGGGTTCTGTTTTTGAAACAACCATGTCAATACATTTTTCAATATCTTTTTCTCTCCCGCGCTTTGGAATACATACGGGATCATGTTTCCAAACCGGCAGACGGTGACCCCACCAGAGTTGACGCGAGATATTCCAGTCCTTCACCTGTCTTAACCATTCAAGAAAGATCTTCTTTCGCTGCGGCGGAATAAAGGTAATTTTCTCTCCCCGAACCACCTGTCTCGTTTTTTTAGCAAGCTCGCGCATGGAAAGAAACCACTGCAACGAAACCAGAGGTTCAATGATGGTTTGACACCGTTCGCATCTGCCAATCCGATGGATATATTCCTCTTCTTTCTCAAGCAGCCCCGCTTCTCTTAATGCCTCCACCACCTTTTTTCGGCATTCAAGCGTCTTCAATCCCATGCAAATGGAACCGGCCTCTTTTGTCATTCTTCCCTGCTGGTTAATCACCTCATACGATAGAAGTTTATGACGGAGCGCAATCTCAAAATCTAAAGGATCGTGTAGAGGAGTTATCTTTACAGCCCCCGTTCCAAACTTCTGGTCAATCTCTTTGTCGGCAATAATCGGAATCGTTCTGTCTTTAATCGGAAGTCTTGCCTTTTCGCCAACAAGATTTTTGTAGCGAGGATCGCTCGGGTGAACCGCAACCGCAGCATCTCCCAGCATGGTCTCGGGCCGCGTTGTGGCAACCGTGATAAAGCCGCCTGCTTCGAGTGGATATTTGATGAACCAAAGACTTCCTTTCTCTTCTACGTGTTCCACTTCGAGATCAGAAATAGATGTTTGGCATCGGCTACACCAATTAATGATCCGTTTTCCCTGATAAATCCATCCTTTTTTGTAGTAGTGCTCGAATGCTGCCTTCACGGCTTCTTGGTACTCATCATCCATGGTGAAGCGGCCTCTAGTCCAATCACACGAAAGACCCAACAATTTTAACTCTTGATCAATGGCGTCCCCATTTTCTTTCATCCACTGCCACATTTTCTCAAGAAACTTTTCTTTCCCCAAATCAAATCGCGTCTTGTTTTCTTTTCGAAGTTCCCGCTCCACAACATATTGCGCAGCAATACCGGCATGATCTTTGCCGGGCAAAAAAAGGGCTTTGTATCCTTGCATGCGTCGCTTACGAATAACGATGTCGGAGAGGATATTTTCCAGTGCATGCCCAACATGAATATGGCCCGTAATATTGGGTGGGGCCATCATAACGGTAAAGGATTTTGGACGCTTGCCGGGTAATTTGTCGGGATTAAAATAACCGCTTTTTTCCCATTTTTTATAGATATTCTTCTCTACCTTGTTAGGGTCGTAGGGTTTGGAGAAATCTACTTTCATTTCCCTATTTTATCACTTTTTTTTGCCCAAAAGAAAGACGGCCATCTGCTCTCAATTTTTTGGGTTTTGTAAAATCTTTTTTAAGCGCATGAAAATAGCTAGCGGCTGCAATCATGGCTGCATTGTCACCCGTAAATGCGCCTTCTGGATAAAGAAAAGATATTTTAAGTATTTTTTTAAGTTCTTTTTGAAGATGCTTATTAGCCGCTACCCCACCTCCTAAAATAACGGTTTTTGGATTGAATTTTCTAACGGCTTTTAAGGTTTTTGCAACCAAAACCTCCACTGCTGCATCTTCAAATTCTCGAGCAACCAATGCCTTATTTAACTTCGGATTTTCCCGAAGCGCATACAGTACTGCGGTTTTCAATCCCGAAAAACTAAAATTAAAATCCGGGGATTTTATCATCGGCCTTGGAAGTTTAATGTTCGACGCTCGGTGTCGAACCGTTGAAGCGAGTTTTGCCACTTTAGGACCGCCGGGAAACGGCAAACCCAAAAGCCGTCCCACTTTATCAAATGCCTCACCCACCGCATCATCCAGAGTTTCGCCAATGATTTTATAATCCAGCCACTTTTTCATGAAAACGAGTTCCGTATGCCCGCCGCTAACCAAGAGCGCAATCGCTGGGAAGTGAATTACCGGAAAAGACGAAGTGTCTTTGGCCGTGGCGACTCCGGCTGGCTGTGCGATCCTTAATTTGGTCGGAACGACCTTTAGAGATATAGGGGCGGAGCCACGGGCAGATGACATCTCGTCTTTATGTAACAAAACAGAGGCTATATGTCCCTCCATATGATTCGCTGCAACAATCGGCTTTCTATATTCTTCCGCAAGCCCACGCGCAAAATTGATCCCTTCCCAAAGACATGGTTCAAGTCCGGGTCCTACCGTTACCGCAATAACATCGGCGTTTTGTATCTTATGTTTAGTGTCTTGTATTTTTTTAAAAAGAATTGGCAAATTACGTTGATGCTCTCTTTTTGCAAGACGAGGAACCACGCCGCCAAAAGGGGCGTGGGTTTTCACTTGGGAAGAAACGAGATTTATTAAAATATCAAAACGCGGCTTTGAAAAACCACCCTCGGCTTCGATTACCACAAGAGCTGTCTCATCACATGATGTTTCAACGGCAAAAATTTTCATAAATTTCCTCATATAAAGATTATCATAAAGAAAGTCCCAGGAATTCCTAGGACTTAAATACTAAGAAGATTTCAGGAAAAACCGAATGCCAAAAAGTTTACGATTCATCTCTTGGCCCGCTAAACCCACGCGCATTGTGCTATCCGGGCCATTATAGTCCTCGTAAAATAAAGAAAGTCCGCTTAGGCGTTTTTTAGACAAAAACATATCATATGCAACACCAAAAACGTAAGACTTGTTGCCTTTGCGGCTCTCTATATGACCGCTTGCGGAAAGATCAGATACCGGATTCACGCGATAGACAAACCTTGGTGCGCCAAAAAGGGATCGATAAGATTTTCGCACATCCCGATTAAAGAACGAACTAAATACATCATCAAATTTCGCTTCCCACAAAATCGCATCGAGCCGATATTCAAACGTGAACTTTGGAGCTATCTGCCACTGATGAGCAAAACGGCAAAATACGAAATCCCGCGCGCTTATCTCACTAACGTCGATCTTCCGGTTTTCAACAAATTTTCTTGTCTCGCTACTTTCCAGTCCGCCGAACGAATGATGCTGATATCCGCAACCAACAAACAGCTCTGGCCGAAAATACCACCGGATATCAAATCCGAGACTCCAAATAGAGGCCCTAACAGATTCCTCTTCGCCCTCGTTAAAGAAGACTCGGTTTCCGCCCCGCCAAACCCAGGCGAGTTGCTCCGGCCACCAATCGCATATTCCTAAAGCGCGTGTTGGGAGAAGCGAAAGGAGTGGAAACCCAAACCATGCGCCCTCAATGCTTCCTTCTCTAGAATACAAACCGTTTAAACGACCCTCTAAATCCGCTTTTGTCAAAAGGGGCTCAAACCGCACCTCATCAAACGAGAAAGACTTTCGGTATTTTGAATACGAAGAGACATAGCATTCATCGTCGTCCGCTTCCCTCGCAAAAGAGGTTGCGGGAGCGACGATTGAAAAAACGAGCAGGGTCACAAGAACCCACCAATATCTTATTTTTCTCATCTCTCTACCTCCTCTACAGGTGTAAATGAGCGATTTTTACTACCCCAATGCTATCAAAATAGGCTTCGGACGTCAACGAGTCTAAAATATTACTTCTTTATGTGCATTTTAGGAGAACAGGTTATTTATGGTGAGTTTGTCGAACTAGAACCTGTTTTTTTATATAAAATGTGAAGTTAAGGAGTTAGTTTCCATTCTCCCTCCACATGCTTAGCAACTGAATGTCCACCGACTGGAATGCCTTCTTGATCAAAAAAAGTAACGTGAATAGCGGTAATCGAAGCCTGCCCTTCTGAGTATTGTCCCTTTCTCATGTATGAGTACTCTGTATCTCCATCTTCTCCAGAAACTTTGATGTCCCACAGGTAAAGACCGCGTTCATCTTCAAGTTTTCGTACGTCTTCATATCCTTCCTTCCCGACTAATTGTTCAAAAACTGATTGTACCTCTTCTGGGGTGGGAATAGCCCCTGGTCCTTTTTCAAAAGTGTTTGGTGATCCTTCATGCATATTTAGATAATACTACAAACCTTATGTTCCGTGTATTTAATAAAGCTATGTGAAATGTTAGAACCTCTACCAAATTACTGAAAAACCGTTTAGTTTTCAGAAAAACCAGTGGGAGAATCCGCTTCCCTGCCTGCCGGCAGACAGGGCTAGAACTCGTCGTCCCTCGACTTCGCTCGGGACTCCCTAGAAACCGAGGGGGTTTCTAGCGCTCGTCCGCCAGCTGGCGGACTCACTGTTTTCCGCCACGGGGAAAACTACAGTTTTCCCCGGAGACGGGGCTTTTCGCTTTACGAAAGAGCCTCGCGTCTGGCACCCCCTTTCGCGAGTTCGATTCTCTAACTCATCAAATCAAAACAAAAAGAACGACATAAAGCCGTTCTTTTTGTTTTGTGCACTTTAGGGGAATAGGTTAGAACCTCTCTTAAGGCATTAACTGATTATTCTACATTTGAAATGGTAACATTTTTAGTAGCGTTATTCCCATAGCACCTCGACCCGATATTAAATTGACACTCTCTACCACTTTTTGCATTATAAACTAAGTATATAATTTAACTAATAATGCTTTGAAAAAGTATACTTTAAAAAGAGAAATACAAATCCAGAGATTTAAGAATAATCCTTTATTGGAGCCAGATCAATCTCATGCCTGGATGAGTAAGAATGTATTTAACTGCGGGGTTATTATTGACGATGACGGCTTCTATAAAATGCTCTTTCGTGGTTCTTGGACTGAAGATCAGTCAATGTCTGATTTGGGACTTGCAATCAGCGTTAACGGAAAAAAATGGTATGTTCTGGATAAACCAGTTCTAAAGTGTGGATTTAATAAGTTTTGCACATATGGCATTGACGACCCAAGAATTGTGAAATGGATTGACGGTTGGAAATATATTTTTGCAGCAATTCGCCCGTATAAGAAGGAATATAGAACAGTAGGTATTTTTAGAACAAAAAATTTCTTAGAATATGAGTGGGTTGGAATGCCATTCAACTTCGAAGATGTAGATGCTTCTATTTTCCCTGAACCAATTAACGGTTGGGCATATTTACTTCATAGAAAAGCTCCGCATATATGGATTTCTCGAACGAAAGATATGAGTTTAGAAAGTGGCTGGCAGGATATCCAAATTTTGATCAATAAAGACCAATTTTATCGGCATCCTGAACATGGTGTTCTGCCTGACAAAATAGGTATTGCCGGACCACCAATAAGAACTCCCAAAGGTTGGCTGTTAATTACACACGCGGTTCATCGATGGGACAAGAAGATAACAAGGTACTCTTTTCTTCTCAACCGGTCATACTCACTTAGCTTTGTAGTACTTGATTTAGAGAATCCTACAAAGGTTCTCTACGTCCACCCAAAACCCATATTATGGCCGGAGGAAAGACATGAAATTGTGGGCCTTATTCCAAATGTGGTCTTTAGCTGCGCCACTGTTGATACCGGAGGCGATTCACTCTATATCTACTGGGGTGGAGCCGACACGGTAATTTGTGGTGGTAAACTTATGAAAAAAGATCTACCAATGTGCTATTAAACCCTCTCTGCCTACTTCTAAATTTAGAAGTAGGCTCTTTTAGTACACTTTAGGGGAACAGGTTAAAACCTCTTTTAGAAGCAGAGTTTAAGCCCCCCCCGTTTTTTCATACTGCTTATAGTACATCCGTAAAAAATTGGCGTGTTTTTATGGTGCGTACACATAATACACCCTCCCCTTATAGTCGTCTGTGAAGAAAAACGAATTTACATCATTTTGTAAAATATCGACTGGCCGCCCGAAGCGCTCTATGTCTCCGGTTGGCTGATCGGAATGTGCGTAAGCGGTGCTAATAAGCCACCCAGTTTGCGGTCTCTTTTCGGTTAAAAAACCATCCATGAATACCTCTTGTTCTCCATCCTTTGATACCCTAACTATGTGATACCCTGCACCGATCTTCGGCTCAAAAGAACCATGTAGAGCAACAAGAAATGTATTTTTTAGAACTGAATGTGCATCCTTAGAAAAATATTCAATACCAAGTGGTGCCGCATGTGGCTCAAACGCGGAAAATGAACGCGGCACTTGTGCACATGAAAATGATTGTGTCCATTTTCGGGAAGTATCGGGATAAATTTTTCCATTTAATTCGTAACAGAATGGCCATCCATAATACTCACCTTCGATGAGCTTATACATACCATCGTCCGGCGCTTGAGGTCCAAGATGATCAGCTCCGTTCGCTGTCGCGTATAATTCTCTGCCTGCCCATGTAAAACCGACTGTATTCCGCAGCCCATCTGCATAGATCCGCTTATTGCCACCATCGGGATTTATGCTATATATCATAGCGCGCATTTCGTCCTCAGGTTGCTCACACGCATTACAACCACTGCCAACAGAAACATACAACCGATTATCGTAAAATTTGATCGTACGAGTGATATGCCACACAACACTTGATTCTCCAGGCACCTGCTTATTGGGAAATGTCGTTATTATCTCCGGATCACCTGATGGCTCTGTGTCTCCTGCGCTATATGGATACCGAACGATATGCGCGGTAAGCGCAATATATATCCACTCTTGGCCATTTTTATCAGTATAAAATGCGACGCTATTAGGTCCCCGCAATCCAGAAAGATAGGTGCTTTTTGTTTGGAATCGCTTATTTATTTCGTCAAAATTTTCTAAAACATAGATTTTTCCCTCGTGGGAAAGATTCATACTAACGAGATCTGGCACAAACATTCTTCCATCTGGACTCATAGCCATAAATCGTGCTTTGCCCAAACCTTCTGCCGCAACAGAGATGTTAAAATCCTCAGCAACCTCGAACATGACTTCAGTTCCGTCTTCAAATATGATGATCCGAGGCACAAGATTGATAGTCGGAAGTACATCACTTTTACCGTCACCGACCTTAATCTGTGTGTTATTGAGAATTGCTTCAAAATCTGCTTGTTTTTCATCACCAATGTTATCAGAGGTAGAATTATCGGCCTTGTCTGAACGAGTCGTATTGTTAAAAAGAAACACTCCGCCCATAATCAGTACCAAGGCGATGACGATTCCCATAATCAAATTTTTAACATTCATAGACACTTATTTTTACTATACATTAACAGAACATAATAAAAGGTGTACTCACAGCCGTGTTAGAACCCGCAAAAGTTGTGATTTAAGAACGGTCTAAGCGCTACTCAAGCGCCAAAACTTGTATTCTGTGCGGAGCCCCTCACTTCGTTTCGGGACGCTACATTTTTCAGCCAATCGCTTCGCTCTTGGGAAAAATGTGCGGGTAGGGAGAATCGAACTCCCGTCATCTGATTGGCAACCAGATGTTTTGCCACTAAACTATACCCGCAAATTTTATTGATTTTATAGTTACAAATTAGCAAATTTCTTATCTCGCAGCAACCGAGTCACGACGAAGAAATTCAAGGACGCGTTCTAAATCTTCTGGCGGATCGGCTTCCAGTCCAAGTTTTGCGCCCGAAAGCGTAATAAACTCCAGCTTCCAGGCATGAAGAAATTGCCTGGCAAGTTCTGCAGGACAATCCGCCGGCTGGCGGAAGCGCTTACCACTATAAATCCGATCACATACGACAGGATGACCAATGGCAGCAAAGTGCGAGCGAATTTGGTGGGTGCGGCCGGTAACCGGTACTGCTTCTACTAATGTATAGTCTTTAAAGCGCTCCAGTACGTGATACTCTGTCACTGCCTCTCGTGTTTTACCTCTAAGTCCTTTCCCAGAAACGCGCCGCAGAGGGCTTTTCCGGCTGCGGCCAATCGGAAAATCTATCTTTCCCTTGTCATTTTTCACCCTCCCAATCACAAGCACTAAATAGTTTTTCTTAATACGCCTTTTTTGAAACACTTCTTTGAAATAACGAAACGAGTTTTGGTTTCTGGTAATCAGTAAAAGGCCTGAGGTGTCTTTATCCAGCCGATGAACGATTCCTGGACGAACTGGATCCTCGCCAACATTTTTTAGTTCGGGATATTTTTCAATCAATTCTTGAATCAAGGATCCGGATTTGTGGTGAGCATCCGGGTGCACCACAACTCCGGGCGGCTTATTTACCACCACGATATCCTCGTCCTCGTAAATAATGCGCAAGATCACGCTATTTAATATACCTTGATTGATCCTGAGATTGAGACGGCATACCCCGAAATCCCGGCAGGGTTGAAGATGGCCCTGATGGTTGTGGTTTTTGAGGCGGAGAGGATGAGAGCGGTTTTGGTTGAGGTGGCTGTGATGGCTGGGGTGATCGAGGAGGTGGAGTCGGTTGGGATGACTGAGGGCCTTGAGGTAGAGATGGTAAAGACGGCTTTAGTCCGCCAGCTGGCGGAGTAGGCTGAACCGGCGGGGTAGGTGATTTAGGAGGCTGAAATGGAGATTTCTGAGGTGGAGTCGGTTGTGGAGATGGGGACGGTCGAAACGTTGGTTGGGTGGATGGAGACGGTCTTGGTTCTGCCGGTTTAGATGGATAGACGGGTCCGATTGTGGGTGCTCGCTCATTAAACTTAACGGTTGGCTCTTTTTCTGTAACTATTACCACCTTCTGCTTCTTTCGTTCTTGCAAAAAAACATATACGAAAGTGCCCAATGCCAGTAGTAAAACAACGTATCGCAATATACTAACGAGCGCGCCAGAGACCACAACCGTGGAATCCTGTGTAACAATCCCGCTATAGACTCCGGTTCCAAAGAAAATCAGAATATTCAACATAATCCATGCCGCCACCCCCAAAAATAGTGCTTTAATTGTTACTTTGATCATACCCCGTAAAGCAAAATCGAATGTTTCTTGCTAAATTCCAAAATAACCATTCGAATCTGCTGTTATTAATATAAACTTGTAATAATACATAATTATACCTCGCAAGAAACTAAATTTAGCTTTCAATTTTGCCTTACGGGGCATATATTATAGTATACCACAATGAATGCGAGTGCGCGCTGCAGGATTTGCCAGCCCAAGGCTGGTCCGCCTCGGGCGGAACACCTAATAATCTTTAAATAGGTGGGCGTTGGAGGACTCCGTCGCTTCCTGCCGGCAGGCAGGCGCTTCTAGAACCCGTCGTCCCTCGATTTTACTCGGGACTCCCTAGAAACCCCTCGGTTTCTAGCGCTCGCTTCGCTCGCTGTTTTCCGCCACGGGGAAAACTACAGTTTTCCCCGAAGACGGGGCTTTTCGCTTTGCGAAAGAGCCTCGCGTCTGGCACCCCCTTTCGTGGGTTCGAGTCCCAACAAACACAATACACAAAATAACAAACACCATTAAAAAGATGTTTATTATTTTGTGGGCGTTGGAGGACTCGAACCTCCGGCCTTCTCGATGTCACCGAGACGCTCTAACCGGCTGAGCTAAACGCCCATTTTTATTTTGTTTTTGTCTCCCCGGGAGGAATCGAACCCCCATCTAGGGCTTAGAAGGCCCCCATTCTGTCCGTTGAACTACGGGGAGAAAACAATCTCTATAGTACTAAGAAAAATAATGACTTACAACGCTGGATCGAGAGGTACAGTAGAGCGAAGGACTCTATCAAATTCTAAGGCGCGTTTATCAATGACATCGATTACCTCGCCTAAAGCCGATTTATTAATAGAGATGCCTTCAGCCCCTAAATCCCCCGGCAAGGCTGGAATGGTTGTAGCATTAAAAATTATAAAAAGGTAGCCATTTAAAACAATCGTCCCCACGATAAAAGCAGAAGCGAGCATCAAAAACCAGCCCCAATACTTTCTTGGGTGCGCAGCCACAATTTCGATAATCTCTTTTTGAAACTCATGTGCAAGTTCACGTATCGAAAGTTTTTTTAGGTCAACCATAGATATAAGATACTTACATATTAAACATAAAACTTAAAAGTCGTACGCGAAACGTGCCTGTCCACCGATTCTGGCTTCGCAAAAACCGCGTCTCCTCAAATGCAATCTGATAATTTATGTTCTCCAGTAAATGCAGAAAGGTAAATAAAGAACCAAATCTACCGGTCGCGGTAAATCGAAAAATGGGCCCGCCTTCACGGGGTCCAGAAAGAAGAGAAACGGATTCAATCGTAAGTCGGGCCCCACTTAAATCCCCCACGCGTTCCACCTCCTTAATAAATTCAACAACCGAGCGCTCATCTACAAAAGCATTCTCAATTTTTTTGCGGTCTTGCTCAATGTCCTGCAGGAGCCGGGTGAGTGCTCGGATATTTTTTTGTTTTAATTCTGCAGCAGCGATGTCCGCGGTTAATAAAAAGAGCGCTCGCCGGGTTTTTTGTATTTGGGAATAAAAAAACCACCATCCGCCGGCAAGTATCAGGTTGAAAATCAGTATCATTAAGATGACCTTTACAATATTACGACGCATTGGCTTTTTTATCTAATTCTAAAATGAACGAATACTGGATATCGACTTCTTTGAGTAAATTAGAAATCGGTGACTGGATACGGCTGAAAAGCGGATTTTTCTCAAGGGTCTCTCTAAAGCGAATCAAGGTGCTTCGGCGCAGAGCATTCCCGGAAATAGAGATACGCGCAGGCCTGGTTTTCTGGGCACGCTCGAAAATAAAGCTGTCGATGGTAATGCCCGCGGGTCGGCTATCAATTACGGCTCTAAACTCGGGGGTAATATCAAAACGCTCCTTTTCTTTTGTGCGAAAAAGGCGAATTTCAGTATTTAACGTTTTAATCGCGGCTTCAATATCTGTAACTTGGGCAAAAATAGAACTTTTACGAATTGAATCCAGCTCACGCGTAAGTTCGTTCCTTTGAAGAGCGAGTGACAACCAAAGCGGTGCAAGAAGCAAAATATTTGCGAAAATGGTAAATGCAAACAGCGTCCCGAATGTAATGACGAAACGCTTTATGCGCCCGGCGCGAATGCTTGATTGATGTTCTGGCGGCAGAAGATTGATCATGATTATTCGCCCTCAAGTGCCCGCAAGCCCAACCCAATGGCTGTACTAAACTCGAGCGATTCGTTTGAGGTAATTTCCGGAATATAGTCTTCAAATGATGCAACGTTCACCCAAGGATTTCCATGCGTCACAGGCAGCTTTAGTTGTTGAGATAGATACTCTTTAAACCCGATCAGGTTTGCATCTCCGCCCGAAAGGATGATGCCCGATATCTCGGGCGAAGATTTATGAATATGTTCGGCATGGGTGTTCCAAAAAAGCCGATGGCGTTCAATTTCACTTGCTACTGCCGAGACGATCGGCAGGATTGCATTAAAGACCGCCTCATCTTCCTTGGTTTTTATCATTCCTTTTTCCTTTTTAATGCGCTCGGCCTCCTTTGGCGTAACCTTGAGTGTTCCCGCAATGGCTTGATCCAAAGATTCCCCTGCAATAGTTACGGTTGAGCTGAACCGAACCACCTCCCCCGAGACAATCACAAAACTGGTTCGCGTCTTTCCAAAATCCACGATCATGACCGGGGTATCGGTGCCGCCGGCCGGAATCAAGGCGCGATTCAAGGATTGCGTCTCCATCGTAAAGGCAATCGGCACTAACCCCGCATCGGTATAAGCCCCTAGGTAACTTTCGACAAGAACCTTCGGGAACGCGTACACTAAGATATCTACGTGGTCCGGGTTTTGCTCCGTTATTATGGTTTGCCGAGATCGGATTCCTGCAGCAGGCAACATTTCAAAATCAAAAATGACCTCTTCCGCAGGCAACGGAATATATTCTTCGAGCACAAGCTCAATTGCTTCTCGAATATTTTGAGACTCCATTTTTGGAAGCTGAATAGCGCTTACAAACGCCCGTTCCTCTGGTAATGCCGCAACGATGTTACGAATGCCCAACGGTTTAAAGAAAGAGGCCAGAAAAGTTGCCAATTCATCTTGCTCTTTAATCTGACCGCTTGTGATCAAACCTGGATCTAATTTTTTTTTTCCAAAACGCTTCAAACGAAACCCTTTGCGAGTATTTTTAAATTCAACAAATTTAATGGAGCGATCTGAAATGTCAACGCCGATCACTGGAAAATCAATGTAGCGAGGCGGAGGAAACAAATGATAGAAAAAAGACATCAATTTTATTATAGCAAATACTCAGTTTTAAACTTGTTTCTAAGGAATTTCTTGCCATTCCTGGATCTTCCATCCTCCAGAAGGACCAGAAGAAAAGCGGGAATTAATTAATCCTTCCTCATAGGTAACAGTGGCAGTATTATCAAGACGAAGCGCATAAGCAGTCACCTCGGTAACATTAACTCCGTTATGAATATAAATCAGGGAGTCGCCCGCATAAAATATTGCCCCTGTTGCATTGTTATGAAGATCTATAGCGCTATTATGATGAGTACATTCTGAACGCTGAGTTCCTCCAAGACATGTATCAAGTGTGCTCAACATCATAAGATAACTTCCTTCCTCACCAGAACCATGAAACATTGTGTTATTTTGAAGATGTACCCAGCTATCTGTTAGAATAATGCAGCTCTTGTCTTCAAAAGAAGCATCGCACTTAACCGTGACACCACCCGCACTATCCATATCAATGTACCCGGTAAAATAGAGCACGCCCGTAACAATTAATGTCTGCTTTTTTGTCAAAACTAAGTTGCCGTTTATTCTTTTCGGACCTAGAGAAAGCGTTCCATCATCATCAATGACACATTCAGGAACGCCATCATCGCCGCAATTACCATTTATGATTCCGCCTAGCTCGGCATCATTTTTCCAATCCTGTATATTACCTTCGGAGATCGGCATATTTTGAATCGACGAATCGGATTGATCAGGGAAAGCGGTGCCCGGCGTCAAAGGAGAAGAACACGTGGGGCTCGAAGGACTATTTACGAAACTTAAAGAGCTCGCATCAATGGTTTGATAATATGCATCACCACATATTTCACTATTCGTGATCGTGTTTGCGCGTGCATCTCCATGGATGACAACGCCATCCATCAAACTAACGCCGGTGCCTAAGAACGTCTTAAAGGTTAAATCTCCCACGATTTGAGTCCAAGGATCATCGTCCCAATCTTCACTGTACTTACCAACGCCATTACCATATCCTTGATTACTGTCTTTGCACCATATCCAATACTTATTAGCATTTTGTTTTCCGTCCACAACAATCCAATACGTTACACCGCTGGTAACCGTAGTTGGATCAGAAAACACTACATCAATCCAAGCATAATCAGAACCCACTGAACTTTCTGCTAAAATCGCATTTGCAAGATCACTCCCTGCAGGCGAGCCACCACTATCAGCCGTTATTCGCACTCGGGCATTCGATGGATTACCTACTTTCTTAATATAAAGGCTCACTTTGGCAAGAGGTTGTGTATCCGATGGTTGAAAACTCTGGGCAAAATCAATCTCTGGATTGACCTGTCCTACAATTTGAGCCTGATTACAAACAGTTGAGCGGGCTTGATTATCTTCGGCAATCCCCGTAGCTACCGTGGCATCACCCGTAATCGTAGCGCCAGATCCGCCTGTAATAGGACCATTGGAATAAATATTGCCAGCTGTACCTCCTGCGCCTTCAATCCTGCTATTATTTCCCATAGCAACGCCTCCTTCGCCAACTTGAGCTCCGTAAAAGAAAGAAATGCCGGTCCATTCTACAAGCAAAGTTCTTACATTGCGCCTTGCATCAACCTGGAGGCCCTCAACTTCAATATCCCGTGTGTCTGTTGTCTCGCTTACCGTCGTGGTTGCTACTAACGTTCCTTCTTGGTAGACAACTTCTGACGGCATATTTTTGCCGGATTTTATGCGGTAAATTGCGTCCTCAAGAGCTCCTTCTGCAAAAATATAGCTTTGTTTGGACTTCTCTAATATCTTTGCGCTTCGTAACTCTATTGCGGCAAAGCCGCTAAACCCTCCTACCAGGGCCAGAGAAATAAACAAAAAGAAAAGAACCGTAATTAATGCCGCCTGCCCTTTCTGAGCTTGTAGCTTGTAGCTTGTAGCTTGTAGCAACTTTTTATTTTTAAATATGTTCATTATTTTCTAATAAGCTAAAAAGCTAGATCAATAGCTTCCCCGTAAAATTACTGTATTAAAAAATGATCGGCTGACTTGGTTTGAACCCTTGCCCACCTCAAGGGTTAAACTTATTTTTGCGACCTGGGAATGCGTGGTGATAATTTTAGAGACAATAAACGAAGTCGTTGTTGCCCGAGGTGAAATTAAATACTCGATTGGATTCGAGTCTTCTTGTAACACCAGACGACCGCTAGAGACATAGAATTGTTTTATCACGGAAGTTGAATCAGTAGCACTTCTTACCGTATTTAAGACAAGGCGAGAAGGATTTACATTTAAAATACTAGAGCCATCATTGATGCTTGAGGCAAGACGTATTTCACGCGTGATGCGTTCAAATGCGGTCTCGCCATCAAGCGTAACCCTTCGCAGAATACTTGCTTTTGTAAAGGCCGAGAACATGATTAGAATCGTATTGATCACTAATACGGAAAGCACTGCAAGGATCGCAACATAAATGACCGTCTCAATTAAACTGAATCCTTTATGAAAACGAATTCTATCTTTCATTATTCAAGAAAAATATTTGTTATATAACTTACCGCGCTCATGGTACGTTCGTCTCCTCGCTCTTCCCACGTAACTTCTATCTCCATTCTTCTGGTATCAGGGTCACTCGTACCGCTAGATGCGATATTATCAGAAGTATCACGAAATACTTCGCGTAGGATAAACGTACGGGTAAAGATGCCATCGATCAGTTGCGACGAAATCGTTGCGCTCCACGTTCCCTCTGAAAAAATAAGGTGATAAGACATGTCTAGGGTTAAAGAAGAAATATTTGCCCATCCATCATCCCGCATCGTCTTTATGGACTCAAATCCTTCTTCAAGTAAAAATCCTCCGCGCTGACGATCCGATGACTCCAAAACGGCGCGAAAGGCAATGCGGCTGACGGTTGCGAATGCAAAAAGAGAGACTGAGATCAATGTAATAGAAATGATGATCTCTATTAACCCGAAACCTCTGGTATGCCCTCTATTGTACATAAATCAAACCGCTGGAGTTAATAATGATGGTTTTGGACTCTGAAGGATCGGCTTTAAGCCGCACGGATACGTCCCCGGACGGATTTGCGTCCCCCGTTAAGCGCTCAAAGACAACATCACTGCCAAGAATATTGATTGCAAATATCTCTACCCTATTGGAAAGTATCAGCGTTTTATTATTTGGGGCACCCATCGTAAACGTCGCTCCTTTAAATAATACGCTGTTGGATGTTTCAAAATGAACTCCGAATTGCGAATCGCCCTCAGAAGAAAGTGTGCGCGACCGTGCTTCACGAACGAGTGTAAAAATTTCATCTACTGCACGATCAAGCTCGCGCGCATCGCGAAACGTTGCAAAGGCTCCAATAACGATGGCTGAAAGAATAATTAAAACCGCAATGGAGAGAAGTACTTCGAGCGTCGTAAATCCTCTCATGTCTCTCTAAATAATCTCTCCTAAAACTTTTTTTATCTTTTTAGTAATATCCTTCAAGTCAAATTGAGCTTTTATCAAAAAATCTTTTGCGCCGAGCGCCTTGGCTCGTTCCACCTCATCACGCAGTCCCAGGTTTGAGAGTACGACGACCGGTATGGACGCGAGCGCTTTATCGTCTTTTATTTTTTTTAGAAATTCATACCCATCCATGCCGGGTAAAATAAGATCAAGAATAATCAGTTCGGGTTTTGATTTCTGAATTTCTTTGAATGCTTTCTCCGCGTCTGGCGCAAAGGAAACTTCGAGTCCTTCTTTTTTTAGATGATTGACCAGAAGGTCGGCCAAAAATGTATCATCTTCAATAATAAGAATTTTTGCCATATGGGTCTATTCTACAATTATAAAATAAATCTTACCATCTCTATAATCCCCCGACAACGGAATAGAGAGGCTGGATCATGGAGATTGCAAAAAACCCAACCGCGATTCCAATTACAATCATGAGCACCGGCTCAATAATGGTAGAAAGCGCTTTGGTTTCATCCGCGACCTCACTCTCATAAAACGTTGCAAGCCGCAAAAGCATCTCGGACAATTTACCGGTCTCCTCACCCACTGCAATCATCTCTCCCACCAGAAGCGGATAGAGATTGCTATGACGAATAAATACCGCGGAGATGGGATTCCCTTTCTGAATCTCTTTTTTTGCCTCCTCAAGCACTTTCTTAAAGCGGTAATTTTGGATAACGTCTCGGGTGACATCCAGTGCTTCAATAATATCAACCCCAGAGCTGATGAGCGAGGAGAGCGTGCGGCTGGTACGCGCGGAATTCATTTTTTTTATAATACCGGAGATGACCGGAAAACGCAGAAATAAATTGCCGATCATTTTTTTCCCGCTTTCTCGAGAACCTAAATACCACAGCGCTCCAATAAAAAAGATCGCTAAAAAGAAAGCCAAAATCCCGTGATTTAAAAAGAAACTGCTGACGAAAACAATAAAGGCCGTGGTAGGAGGAAGATCAACCTCCAATTCTTCAAAAGTAACCAAAAGCGTGGGCACCACGTAAATCAGCATAATGATACCGATCATGACCATAGCGACCAGGATGACGGCAGGATAGATAAAAGCCCCTCGAACTTTGCGGCGAAGATCGTAATCTCTTTCCAATTGTTGACCAACCAGGGTAAGAGCTTCTTCTAATTTACCCGAGGCTTCTCCTGACTTTACCATCGAGCGAAACAAGGGAGAAAATACTTTTGGATGACTCTCCATTGCTTGAGTGAGCGTGCGTCCTTTGCGGATCTCTGCCCCAAGAAAAACAAGAACAGAGCTGAATTTTTTGTTCTCGGTTTGTCGCGAAAGAATATCTAAGGCTCGGATTAAAGAGACTCCTGCACCTGCCATCACGGCCAAATTCCGCGCAAATACCATTTTCTCCTGCAAGGGAACGCGTTCAAACAAAGAAAGCAATCTCAACCCCGCGCCTTTGACTCTTTCTTTCTTATACGAAACTAAAAAATACCCTTCTTTTCGCAGCTGCCTGGCTAAATCAAACCGATCTACAGCTTCCCTGCGACTCTCAACTTCCTCTCCGCTTATCTTTTTGGCTTTATAAATAAAGGTTGACATCAATCCCCAGTCACCCTTAAAATCTCCTCCATTGAAGTAATCCCTCGGGCCGCTTTTACCATTCCGTCTTCAAACATCGTAATCATGCCCTCTTTACGACCCTGCTCCTGAATTTCGTCCGAGGTACTGTGTTTCACGGTCATGGATTTGATCGTCTCAGACATCTCTAGTACTTCATGGATGCCAATCCGATCGCGGTATCCATCCGGACAGTCAGATGAACTGGAAGGTTGATAAAATTTTACGTTTTTCCAGCTTTCGCCCGCCTTAATAACCTTCTCTTTTCGCAAAACTTCAAGCAGCCGATCTGCATTTACACCTTTGCCGAGAGAGGCAAGCTCATCCGGGCCCAGGGTGTGAGATTTTTCTTTTGCGCAAAGCCGCCGGACCAAACGCTGTGCGATAATCAGATTGATGGTGGACGCAATCAGAAACGGCTCCACTTTCATCTCTAAAAGACGCGGCAGGGCACCACCGGCTGAGTTCGTATGAAGCGTGGATAAGACCAGGTGGCCGGTAAGAGCAGCATTCACCGCTAAAGAAGCGGTCTCATTGTCACGAATCTCACCAACCATAATAATGTCCGGGTCTTGACGCAGGAGTGAACGAAGACCATTGGCAAAGTTAAAGCCGATATCCGGTTTTACTTGCGACTGATTAATGCGCGCGATTCGATACTCAATCGGGTCTTCAATGGTTAAAATATTGACTCCCGTAGTATTTAACATCTCCAGAAGAGTATAAAGGGTCGTGGTTTTTCCGCAGCCGGTAGGACCCGTAGCTAAAATCATGCCTGTCGGCCTTCGGATGGCGTGCTCAATTCGTTCCAGGCTTTCGCCGTAAAATCCGAGCTCCTCTAGAGTAAATCCTTTGACCGTTTCTGGAAGAAGACGCAGGACAGCTTTCTCTCCGTCATAGACAGGCAGAATCGAGACCCGAAACGAAATTTTCTCGCCTTCTAAATCGATCCGGAATCGGCCATCTTGAGGCAGACGGTGTTCATCAAGTTTTAGGCGTGAGAGTACTTTGATGCGCGCAATAATCCCAGGCGCAACCTGACGAGGAAGCACCATGGCATCACGAAGAATGCCGTCAATCCGATAGCGAATCACGACTTCTTTTTCAATCGGCTCCACATGAATATCAGAGGCATGCTGAACAATGGCATGACGCAGGAGGGTCTCGACAATCCGGATAATGGGCAGTTCCTCTGCAATTTTTTTCAAATCCTCCTCTGGAAGCGCCTCACCAGCTTCTACCGGCGAAGGCTTTATGGCGCCGGTTTCTTTTTTAATGATCTCGCCAAATTCAGCTTCTAAACTTTTTTGATACTGTCTCAGAACGCTTAAAATCGAATCTCGACTAGTCAAACGCGGCTTAATTTTCAAATTGGTTTTTTTCTTTATGAATTCAATGGCTTCTAAATCCTCGGGGTCGAGCATGGCCACCTCAAGCGAATTCCCCTCTTTGCGGTAAGCAATGATGTTGTGGTTGCGGGCGATCGGCTCAGGAATGATACTTAAAATCTCGGGGTCGATTTTCTCTGTCTCTAAATCAACAAACGGAATGCCCAAAATATACCCTTGCATGCGCCGGAAATCGTCTTCTGAAATCTTTCCTTCTTCAACTAGAACATCGCCGACGTATTTGTTGGCTGTTTGAGCTTTTTTCTCGACCGCCTCCCAATCTTTCTCGGTGATCAAATTTGCATCCAGCAAAAAAAGCTTGAGACGCTCTGAATCTATTCTCATTTATGGGGAGATTAAACTTTCCTTAACTTTCTCTACCACCTCCTCCAACGAGTGATCGCTTTTTATCAGATAACACTTGGCGCCCAGCCTCATCATTTTATCAACATCCTGGCTCGACTCCAGATTCGTAAGCACCACCACCGGAATCTGTTTTAACTCTTCCCGCTTGGATATCTCCTGCATTACTTCATGTCCGCTTTTTCGCGGAAGGATGATATCCAAAATGATCAGATCTGGTTTTTCTTCCTCGATCAGTTTAAAGCCCGCATCCCCATCAAGCGCAGATAACACCGCGTATCCCTCTTTTTCAAGTGCCTGGGAAAGCGCTTTTACGAGTGCCGCGTCGTCCTCTAAAATCAATATTTTTTTGTTATTAGGCATGGTTGTGATTTAAATAATTTAACATCGGTGACCTTTTTAATTTTTAATGTATCACGAGGCAAGTGGAAGAGTGAACCAAAAGGTACTTCCCTCGCCTTCTTTTGAAAGAAAATTGATTTTGCCCTCAGACGCTTCAATAAACGCTCGGGCCAAAAAAAGCCCGACCCCCAATCCCCCTCCCCGATATCGAAAAACATTGTGTGCCTTATAAAACGTACGGAAAAGTTTTTTTGCGTCTTCCTTGGGAATCCCGGAACCCTGATCCTTTATGGTCCACAAAAGATGGTTGCCTTTCTTCTGAATCGTAATTACGACCTCTCCTTTGCCAACACTGTACCTGATGGCATTATCCATAAGATTTTCAACTACCAAGGTAATTTTTTTGGGGTCGGCAAATCCGTCCGGAAGTCCTTCGGGTGAAACCACGCGAACACCTACCTTCGAGGCCTCGGCCAGAGAGCGAAATTCCGCAACCACCTTTTCGGTTACGGCTCTTAAAGAAAAACGGCTCGGCTGGAAATCCAATTTTTGATCTTCAATTTTGCGTACTTCAAGCAGGGTATTAATTAGACGAGTCATTTTTTTGTTTTGCTCCTCAATTGCATCCAGTCCAGAGATCGTGTCTTTTGATAACGGACGCTGACCTTCCATCGCCTTCAGTAAGCCGAGATTCCACCGGATGGCGGTCAAGGGCGAGCGCAATTCGTGAGAAACAATACTTACAAATTCTGATTTTAGCTGGGATGCCTCTACAATATTTTCAAATGAACGCACAATCGTATGGCCCACAATAAAAAGAAAGGCGGTTACCACAAGCACAATGAGTGCCGAAATTTCCGGGTCGGTAAAGCGCTGCGCAACCACATTAGTTGCAATAATTGCAACAATAATAACGAACCCCATCACCGGAAAAAGAAACTGCGGACATTGCCATAACTCTACACCAGAAGCCGCACAGCGTTTTTTAACGTTCAAGGACTCTAAAAATCTGTCTCCTGTCATACCTTTTTTATAGCGTACCATAAATTTATTACTTGACATATAATAGATATGAAGATAAGCTGTTTATATTCTGATCTTGTCCGCCGCGCGCGGGCATTATTTATAAAAATAAGTACATTATGCTATCTGACCTCAAAACCGTTCAAGCAGCACTCGAGCAGCTCGAAGTTGAGCGCGGAATCTCAAAAGAAAAAATATTAGAGACCATTGAGATGGCACTCGCTGCTGCCTATAAAAAAGATTACGGCAAACGCGGACAGATTGTTCGGGCTAAATTTGACTTGTCTTCCGGTAAAACTACCTTTTCTCAGATTAAAATCGTCGTGGATGACAGTATGCTCAAACCAGACGAGGAGACCCCGGATGAGGCCGAATTAGAACAAGAACAGAAGGAAACCATCCGTGAAACACAAGAAGAAAAAGAAGAAAATGAGGAAGTCCTCCAACACAAAGTCCGATTTAATTCCGAACGGCACATTATGATCGAGGAGGCTAAGAAAATAAAAAAAGGCGTGAAACCCGGAGAGGAACTTATCTTTCCGCTTGAAGCCAAGGACGACTACGGCCGCATTGCAGCACAAACGGCAAAACAAGTCATCATCCAGCGCATCCGGGAAGCTGAGCGGGAATCGGTTCATGGCGAGTTTAAAGAGAAAGAAGGGGAAGTCATATCCGGAATTGTACAGCGAATTGAGAATCGCAATGTGTTTTTAGATCTGGGCCGCACCACAGCCATTCTTCCAACTGAGGAACAAATCCGAGGAGAACGCTACCGCATCGGCGAACGTATAAAGGCGCTTCTCTATTTAGTGGAACGCTCACAACGCGGAATCAATCTGTATTTGTCTCGCACGCACCCGCAGTTTCTTGCCAAACTCTTTGAGCTCGAGGTTCCGGAAATCGCGGCCGCTACCGTTGAGATTAAACAGATTGCGCGCGAACCCGGAGCGCGTTCCAAAATTTCGGTTTTCTCAAACACTCCGGGCATTGATCCGGTCGGATCGTGCGTCGGGCAAAAGGGAGTTCGTGTCAGTACAATCATCTCTGAGCTGGGAAATGAAAAAATTGACATTGTAGAGTGGGATGAAAATCCTGAAGTCTTTATCATCAATGCGCTCTCACCGGCAAAGATTTTAGACGTTGAGATCAATGAAAAAAATAAAACCGCGCGAGTTATAGCCTCAGAAGACCAACTTTCCCTGGCGATCGGCCGGGGAGGACAGAATGTACGCCTCGCTGCCAAGCTCACCGGCTGGAAAATCGATATTCAATCGCGCGAAGGCGAATCGGTAGCCCGAGCTACCGAGAAAGGAAAGGTAACCGGAGAAAACATTGAGAGTAAAGAATAAAATTTTACTTTTTTCCGGTTGTCCTCTAGAGTAAAATTATGAATCTATGGCATGATATTTCTTCGGGGGACGGGCAATCATTAAATGTGATTATTGAGATTCCGAAATTATCGCGCGTAAAATACGAACTCGATAAAGAAACCGGACTTATAAAATTTGACCGCGTGCTTTATTCTCCAATGCATTATCCCACCAACTACGGGTTTGTGCCGCAAACTCTCTGGGAAGACGGGGATCCTTTAGATGTTCTGGTCCTTGGCTATGAACCACTTGTCCCTCAATTGTTAATTACCGTGCGGCCAATCGGAATGCTTGAGATGATAGATAGCGGAGAGAATGACGCAAAAATCCTTGCGGTTCCGGTCAAAGATCCGCGGTTTAAAAATACCAAGGACATCAAAGATCTTGAGCCGCATTTGTTGGATGAGATCAAACACTTCTTCTCGGTCTATAAGGAACTCGAGGGGAAAAAAGTAGAGGTAGGAGACTGGAAAGGAAAAAAAGAAGCACTTGAGGCCGTAGACAAAGCAATTAAGCTATATAAAGAAAAATTTGCTCGGTAAAAAAAACGGCGATACCCCAAAGGAATCGCCGTTTTCGGGTTTTTGGCTTTTTAAATTTGTTCGCGATCTCCCTCAACCGTGCCCCCGCCAAGAACTGAATTATACCAAGTCAAAAGCTCATCAAATTTCTGCTGAGCTTTTGGCCCAAGCTCTGTTTCTCTGGAGAAATTATGCATTTCTTTTTTGCCAGGACCCGCTTCTTCTAAAAATGCCTCGGATAGAGCTCGCATTTTCCCTTGATACATTGAAATGGCTTCATCGGTTACCCCAAACAATTCAGTTACAGCATTCCATTCCTGCATTAATTTATATACATCGGCAAGTGTAGATATATTGTCTCCCTTGAAAAGTTTTGAACATTCTTGATTTCTGTGAAAAATTCTAACATGTGTACCAAAAACTTGTCAATATGCAAAAAATATGGTAGAATTAAATGATGGAAATCGTAATAAAAAACCTGCCTAAATCAGAAGTTGAGATTACCGGGGAAATCACAGCTGACGATTTTGAGCGTTCGTTCCAAAAAACGCTCCTAGAATTAAATGCAAAAGCAAATATTCCGGGCTTTCGGGCTGGCAAGATTCCTGAGAATATCCTGCTGGATAAAATTGGAATGGGTAACGCGCTTGAGCGAGCGGCGGAAATTTCACTTCAAGAAAATTACCCGAAAATTCTTCAAAAGCATAACATTGATGCCATTGATCAGCCCCGAATTACAATAACAAAATTAGCTAGAAACAATCCGCTGGGCTTTAAAGCAATAATCGCAATTCTTCCTTCCATTTCCTTGCCGACTGATTACAAAATGCTGGCCCAAGGCATAATGAAACAAAAAGAAAATATTACGATAGAAGAAAAAGAAATCGCAGACGCGCTGGAATACCTTAGAAAATCAAGAACCAAAAACCAAGCACCAGGTACCCAGAACCCGGAACCCGAATTAAATGACGAGTTTGCAAAAAAAATAGGGCAACCGGATCTTCAAAGCTTAAAAAATTTACTTCGCACAAATATTCGCGAAGATAAAGAGAGAGAAGCACGCGAAAAAAAGAGAATGGAGACCATGGATAAAATTGCAGGATCTACGCCTATCGATATTCCGGACGTTCTTATGCATGCAGAAAAAAGCAAGATGTTGGGGGAGTTAAAAGCATCCATTGAAAACATGGGGCTTAACTGGAAAAAATATCTGGATCACATAAAAAAAAGCGAGGAAAATCTGCAAAAAGAATGGCAGGAAGAAGCAGGAAAACGCGTACGGTATGCATTGGTGCTTCGCGAAATCGCGCGTATTGAAAACATTAATCCCTCGGAAGAAGAAATTGAATCCCATATAACGCGCATGATCTCGGCATATCCAGAATCTGAACGCAAAAAAATTGACAAAGCGCGGCTGAAAGATTATGCTTACGGTGTTATACGTAATGAAAAAGTTTTTCAACTCTTAGAAAGTTAACATGGGTAACGCACTTTACAATTATCTAATTCCTACAGTTATTGAAAAATCCCAATTTGGAGAACGAGCCTATGATATTTACTCGCGTCTCTTAAAAGATCGTATCATTTTTGTTACGGGCCCGATCATTGACCCTGTAGCAAACACGGTCATCGCACAGCTGTTGTATCTAGAATCCCAAGATCCAAAAAAGGATATTGAACTTTATATCAACTCCCCGGGTGGTTCGGTATCGGCTACCCTTGCCGTCTATGATACGATGCAGCATATAAAACCCGACGTCTCAACGATTTGCGTCGGCTTTGCAGCCTCTGGGGCTGCCATTTTGCTTGCGGCTGGAACCAAAGGCAAGCGTTTTAGCCTGCCGAATGCTGAGATCATGATTCATCAAGTGATTGGATCAGCTGAAGGACAAGCAACCGACATTGAAATCTCAGCTCGGCAAATAATTCGCGTTAAGGATAAATTGAATAAAATCTTAGCTGCCCATACCGCTCAACCTTTGGAGAAGATTGAAAAAGATACGGATCGCGACTTTTTCATGGATGCGGAAGAAGCCAAAAAATACGGCCTCATCGATAAAATCGTAAAATCAAAAGACAATATCCGCACCAAATAAACGATTTTGCAAGAAAAATAGTCCGGCATGCCGGACTATTTTATTATTTTTATATGCCGCGGCCGTACAATGTGGCACGCCAACTGCCTTAGCTTGGCGATGTGTTCCATGGTTACCTCTTTCATCGGAATCTCCGAAAGAATATCGATTGTCATTTTCTCATGGCAATAGCACAATACTACTCCTTTGCTAAAAATCTCAAGCAATCTTGTCTCAAGGACCTTGTTAGAAATATCAGATTTATAGATATGGAGCTTGGTTACGCAACCCTTCCAGCAGCATTGCCGATTCTTGGGTTGTTCGTCTTTCCGCGGAGGAGATAAATCAACAAGAGAATCAATAATCTGGAAACCATTCGAATCTTCGTTATAAACACTCATTTCCCATTCTCCTCTCTGATTTACGAGTTTAAAGAGCTTTGCAGTATTTTAATACTAAATTTCAGATTCTTCAATCTTCTCCCACCACAAAAAACTTACGAGAGTAAAAAACGCCATAATGAAAGCGGAAAACAAAAACGGAACACCGATGCCGAATGCGTCAGCCAAAGGACCCATCCCCAAAATACCCAAGCCAGAGCCCAACATAACTAAGGCACGATATACTCCATTCAGCTCGCCAAGGTTGGATTTTGGCATTAACCCCGTTGCCACGCCATCGAGTGTAGGAATTATAAACGCAAAAGAAAGTCCAACCAAAAAAGAAAGCGCAAAAACCCAGAGAATACTTTCGGTAAAGAAAAGCAATACCAATACCACGGTCGAAAATAAACCGGATGCCAGTAAAATCTTCCGATTACTCAAGTGGTCCGAAAGTACCGAGAGGGGCGCTTCAAAGAAAAACGGAAGCACCGCCAAGGCAAACACAATCCCGATCTGAATCGGGTTGGCGCCCAGAGCCTTAGAAAAAAGCGGCAAAAGGACATCCTGGACCGTAAATAAAGGTAATGCCACGAGCAATGACAAAAAACCTACTAAACACAATGGGCGATTCTCTAAAAAATCACGCACGGAATCTATAAACAAACGGAGCCGTAATACGGTTAGTCCCGTCCGCAGGTTACGCGAGCCATGATGATCGGGCAAAAACAATAGAGTCACAATTAATGCGGAGAAGATAAAGAAAGGCATGATATAAAACAAAACCGGTATGTTAAAAAAGTACACGATGACCCCGCCTGCAAGCGCGCCCACTACCAGAAAAAGATTATGAACGCCGTCAAAAAGACCGATCGATTCTGCCCGCTGATGTTTAGGTGAGTGCGCGCGAACATAAACCTCGCTGGTTCCCCAGAGGCCGGTAGCAGTAAACGAATGATAGAGACGAAGAATAGTGAATTGAAAAACGCCCTTAAAAATCGCCAGAAGCGGACCCAGCGGTAGATACAGAAACAAGAAGATGATAATAAGTTTTTTTTTGGAAAGGACGTCAGCTAAACGCCCCATGAAAACGGACAGGAAGGCTGAGAACAGGAAAAAAACAGCAATAATAAACGTGGTTTTAGTATAAGTGCCCACAATCTGGTTAAAATAAATCGCCAAAAAAGGACTTACGAGTCCCCAGGCCAGAGAATAGACTCCAAAGACCACTGAAATCCATTTTATGGAACGGGGTAGCTTTTTAAAATCTCGGGGAATGGTGGCAAGTACTCGACGAAGACGCATGATTTAGCTTGTAGTTGATTAGCTTATTAACTTCTTTAATAACGATATCCCTTCCATCTCAGAAGGGAAAGGTAGTCCCAAAAGCTCCAAAATCGTTGGCGCGACATCGCTAAGCACTCCTTTTGCTTCCTGGTAATTCTTTATAATCTCGCTTTCGGTCTGTTCTTTTCTTAACTTAATATCGGAGGCAATAATAAAAAACGGAACCGGGTTCGCGGTATGCTTGGTGCGAATCTCGCCGGTTTGCTTGTAGAGTTTTTCCTCGGCATTACCATGATCAGCCGTGACCACCGCCGCTCCCCCAACCTCCAGGATTTTGGGAATCATCTTTCCAATTGAGAAATCCAAAACCTCAAGAGCTTTGACCGTAGCTTCAAAATTTCCGGTGTGCCCGACCATATCGGCATTGGCAAAATTTACTAAAATAAAATCGTAACTATCCAGCGCTTCAACGACCGCATCCGTAACCTTCTCGGCCGACATCTCCGGCACCTCATCAAAATGGGGTGCTGCGGGCGAAGGAATTAAAATCCGCTCCTCGCCCGGAAAGGGTTTTTCTTGCCCCCCATTAAAAAAATACGTGACGTGCGCATATTTTTCGGTCTCAGCAATATGAACTTGCCTAAGACCGGCCTCGGAGATCACTCGGGCCAAAGGTTGTACAATGCCCGTAAGCGGAAACGCAACCTCCACTTGGGGCATTTTTTCATATTCTGTCATGGTAGCAAAAAAGAGATTTTGTACCTTTTTGCGTGGAAATTTATCAAAACTAGGCAGGACAAAGGCGCGAGTCAACTCCCGTGCGCTATCCTCACGGTAGTTGAAAAAAATCACCGCGTCTCCTTTTTGCATTCGGCCCACGGCCTTATCGTTTTCTTCCCCGCCCGAGACGGATAAAAATCCGGGCTCAATAAATTCATCATGCCGATTGTTTTTGTAATTTTCCTCGACGTGAAGAGAAGCTCTCTCGTACGGCTTCCCGCTTCCTTCGGTCAGCAACCGATAAGTTTTTTCAATAAAATCCCAGTGTTCGTCGCGGTCCATGGCAAAATGCCGACCGATAACCGAGACGATACGAGCAAAAGGATAAAGCTGCTCTAGACGCAGCTCTAAATTTGAAAAAAATTTTGCTGCCTCTTGAGGGGACGCGTCACGACCGTCTGTAAACAAATGCAAATAGACCTCTTTCAGTCCTTTTTTCTTGGCAAAATCCAGAAGCGCGTACAAGTGATCCACATAGGCATGAACCGAACCCGAAGAAAAAAGGCCCATAATATGCAGACGCGACTTTTCTTTTTTCTTATGGGCGAAAGCGTTTTTAAACGCAGGATTTTCAAAGAACGTGCCGTCCTGAATCGCCATGATAATACGCGGAAGGTGCGAGTAGATCACGCGCCCGGCCCCCATGGTTAAATGACCCACCTCAGAATTCCCCTCTTCCCCCCACGGAAGACCAACTGCAGTTCCTGAAGCCTGCAGGGTTGTAAAAGGATAGTGTTTTTCAAGCGCCTCAAAGGTAGGGCGTTTTGCATAGCGCCAGGTTGACTGCGGCGCTTTGGTGTTTACTCCGTATCCGTCAAGCACAATCAACACCACGGGTTTATAGGGCATAGCTCCATTCTACTGGCAAGGCCGGATTTTGACAAAAAATAAAAGACCCGCTATACTAAAAAGAGTCTTTTATTTATCCATGTTTAGAAACAACGTCTTACAATTCTATGTCGTTTATGCAACCAACTCTTGTGGCGCTGGCCATCGGACTTTTCGGTGTCGCGGTCGGCTACGTTCTGCGCCACATCATTGCCCAGCAGCAACGAAACTCCATCGAGCTCAAAGTCAAACAATTACTGCTGGATGCAAAAACCGATGCCCATAAAACGCTTGAGGGCGCAAAGCAAAAAGCAGATTCCGTACTCGAGCAAGCAAAGCGAGAAGAAAGGCAGCGTGAAACTTTGCTTCGCAAGCTAGAGGAGCGTGTAGGTCAAAAAGAGGAACTCATTGAAAAAAGGCGAGCAGCTTTTGAGGGAGAAGTGCGCACGCTTGAAAGGCAAAAACACGGTCTTGAATCGCGGATGAAAGCAATTGAATCCATTGAGGAACAAAAGAAAAAAGAACTTGAAAGGCTCGCAGGCCTATCCGAGGAAGAAGCCAAGGGAGAACTTTTAAAAAGCGTTGAGAAAAAGCATGAAACAGATATTTTGGCGCGCATGCAGAAAATCGAAACGTTTGGCCAAAAACGCCTGGAACAGCGAGCGCATGAAATTTTGGCTGCAATTATCCAACGCCTCGCATCCTCAACCGCTTCAGAAATAACCACTACAACCGTATCCATTCCCTCTGAGGACATTAAGGGAAAAATTATTGGGAAAGAGGGGCGTAATATTCGGGCGCTTGAACGCGCAGCCGGAGTTGAGGTTATTGTGGACGACACGCCGGGCTCGATTGTAATTTCAAGTTTTGATCCGATTCGCCGACATATTACAAAAATTGCGCTTGAAAATCTTATCTTAGACGGCCGGATCCAACCGGCGCGCATTGAGGAAACAGTTGAGAAAGCAAAAGCCGAGATAGAAAAAATGATCAAGGAAGCTGGGGAAGCGGCAATTTATGAAGTCGGTGTTTTTGATATTGATCCTCGACTGACTTCGCTTTTGGGACGCCTGAAGTTCCGAACCAGTTTTGGGCAAAATGTGCTCCAGCACTCGATTGAGATGACTCACTTGGCCGGCATGCTCGCTTCCGAACTCGGAGCAGACGTACAGATTGCAAAAAAAGGAGCGCTTTTGCATGATATTGGAAAAGCTGTAGATCACGAAGTCCAGGGTACGCATGTAGAAATTGGTCGTAGAATTCTTCAGAAATTCAACGTGGACCAACAAATAATCCAGGCGATGCAGTCGCATCATGAAGAATACCCTTACGAGACGCTGGAATCCATTATTGTCCAGACAGTCGACGCACTCTCAGCTGGACGTCCGGGTGCGCGCAGAGACACGGTTGACAATTACCTCAAGCGCCTGGAAGACTTAGAGCGGATTGCTGCTGATTTCGACGGCGTTGAAAAATCCTATGCGATTCAAGCGGGTCGTGAGATTCGCATCTTCGTGACCCCTGAAAAAATCTCAGATCTTGAGATGAAAAAACTGGCGCGCAGTGTTGCAGATCGGGTGGAAGAAGAGCTAAAATATCCAGGAGAGATCAAGGTCCATGTAATCCGTGAAACCCGAGCCGTAGAGCATGCCCGGTAGAAAAAGGCTAAAAACCCTATATTTAATGAAATGTCCATGCTATCCTGAAGAGGACCTAAAAGGTCGAGACACAAATTGATAATTGGCAGCGAGGAAAAAATGAAGAGCTTGCTTATTCATTTCGAACGAGCGAACCAATTATATGTAATATAATTCACTAACGTTCATAATATTTGGCATGAATAAATCAATGTTCATTGACGCCATTCACGAGAAGATCGGCGGGACTAAAAAAACAGTCGAGGAGGTCGTGGACGCCGTATTTGATACGATTACGAACGCCTTAAAAGAAGGCAACGAGGTATCCATTACCGGTTTTGGCACCTTTTCAGCAATAGAACGAAAGGCGCGTCAAGCTCGTAATCCCCGGACCGGCGAGCCGGTATCTGTCCCGGCCATGAAAGCTCCCAAATTCAAGGCCGCTAAAGGCCTCAAAGACGCGGTTCGGCAATAAAATAAGCGATCATTCTTAAACGCCTCAATCTACATTGAGGCGTTTGTGGTATA
>JADFMT010000029.1 GCA_022563755.1 Patescibacteria group bacterium
GATACAAGAAAGATCGAACTATTTTAAAAAACGTATCTATAGATTTTAGAGAACGTTCAAGTACTGCCCTTGTGGGGTATTCTGGATCTGGGAAATCAACCATCTCAAAATTATTACTTAGGTTTTATGATGTAACACGTGGTTCAATTTCTATTGACGGAGTTGACATCAGAGATGTAACTCAACGCTCTCTTCGAAAAAATATTGGTGTTGTTGCTCAAGACACCATATTATTTAACGATTCTATTTATAACAATATTCTCTATGGCAATCCAAACGCAGATAAAGATGTTGTTATTGCTGCAGCCAAAGCTGCCAACATCCATGATTTTATAGCAGGTTTGCCAGAGGGGTATGATACAGAGGTTGGAGAGCGCGGTGTCAAGCTCTCCGGTGGCGAAAAGCAGCGAGTCGCTATCGCACGGATGCTCTTAAAAGATCCGCCGATCTTACTATTCGATGAAGCAACGGCCTCACTTGATAGTAAATCAGAAAAAATGATTCAAGATGCGATAAAAGAAATTTCCAAAGAGGGCAGGACCACGATTGTTATTGCTCACCGTCTTTCTACAATTGTCGATTTCGACAAGATCGTAGTCATGGATCAAGGTAAAGTGATCGAAGAAGGAACACACAAAGAGCTTATGAAGACATGTGGTACGTACCAAAAACTGTGGCGAATACAAAATCGAAGCAACTCTTAAGCGCCTGGGGCCTCACCCGTCACTGGTTTTCAGCCACATTATATATTTAGACAAATGCAGACGGTAGTTTTAAGCTCTTAATGGAGAGGCAATTGACGGGTTTCGGGCACACGAGATGCGTTCGGTTCCTAGATCCCCAGCCAATTTGAGCGCAGTTATTGCGATCGAATAGCGTCAACTTAGCGAGTTTACAAAACTGTATTTTTAAAGTAGTGTTCACGTCATGAATGAAAGAGACGATGAAAAACTGAAAAAAGCCATAAAGAAGAAAAGTAGGACCGCTAACAGGGCTTTAGCTAAACAAGTGTGGACTTTCCTAAAGAATACTCTTGAGGAAGCAATTAAAATCCCCAAGGCTATTGAGGAACAAAATGCGGGAAATCCAATGAAAGCGGATATGTTAGTTAAGGCTATCGGCTTTTTAAAACCAAATGATTGGCGTTTTTTAGATATACTTAAATCTGCTAATTAGTTTGTGTAATAAGTATAGAATTTTTTCTGCCCACCCAAAATCAGAAATAATGACATACCAAGATTCTCTTTCGGTTCTAGCCCTTGTTCTCTCTTTTCTGATGGAAGTCAAAGTTTCAAAGAAGTAGGCGAAGAGATAGAAGATATCAATAAAGTTCTAAAAAAAGAATTTAAGAATTTTAAAGAATAAAGAACTCATGACTATTTTACTTATTATTTTTCTAGCTATACCCGCATTCTTATTACTTTTGTGGTGGGTTAAACATGGTGAATACCCGCCAGGACAGATGCATGCTACCAGAGTAGTTATAACTCTGCTTACATTACCGAGAGTGGTCATATTTCAATTATTAGTTCTTGCTGTATTCTTGCTTCTTAAATTCAGTCTGTGGCATTTGTTTTATATTTATCCTCTTATAGCTATAGGTATAAATATTCAACAAGCAAAGAAGATTGTTAAGAGAGAAAAGCTTAAGACCATCAGAGTTTACAGGGATGGAGAAGTGAAGAATTTTGAAGAATAATATGAAAAAATTTGAATATAAAATGATTGCCGGAAGTCCACATGAAAGAATTTTTGATGACGAGGGAATGTTAAGAGATTATGGAGCTGAAGGGTGGGAGCTGGTTTCTGTGATATATCCGGTTAAACCAAAAAATAAGGGCCTTAGAGCAAAGGCAGCCCTCTATTATTTAAAAAGGGAGCTACAAAATTGAGATGGGCTATCTCGCTCGAAGAGCGTCGAGAATCCAATTTGAGTAAGAAAAAGGTAAATGAAAAAATATAACACTGTTTTAATACTTGGAGCTGGCGCGAGCAAGCCTTACGGATTTCCTACTCAGCCTGAACTCCTCACACAAATTAAGTCTTTTTTGACATCAAGGCATGATTTTCACACCAAACTATTAGAGGAAAAATACTTGGCACCTGACATAGAAGAATTATTACAATCACTAAAGTCAACTCAGAGAGATACGATTGATGATTTTTTAGGTGCACCAGTTTGTAAAAATAACCCCGCATATACAAAAATAATAAAATACGCAATCGCATACGCACTACTAGCACAAGAAACCACTGAACAAATAGGAAATCCAGACGATTGGTATAAGAAACTATACGATAGAATATTTGGTTCTCGAGATGATAAATTCACAGATAATATTGCAATAATAACTTTTAATTACGATAGATCTCTAAAAGAATATTTATGTCGAACCCACGCTGCAATGCAAGCGATGTCTATAGATGATGCGAGAGAATCTACTTTAATAAAGCAAATTCCTATCATACACGTGCACGGAAAATTGTCTTCAAGTGGATATGGCGGACCCCATAATTTTAAAACAGTTGTTGAAGCAAGCGATGGAATTATTATTAACACTGATAAAGTAACACAAGATTTATCCAATGAAATCATAATGGCACGCGCCATTATACACGAGGCAACTTTCATATATATCCTCGGTTTTGGATATTATGATGAAAATATGGAAAAAATTGGTTTAAATAAACGCAGCCCAGGGATTAAGCTAATCAAAGGCACCGCTCTAAACATATCTCGCCCTCGCCGTAATCATATCACAGGTATCATACCCGGCATTGAATTGGTTCAAACCGATTCCAAACAATTCCTAATGGACGAGTGGATGTAACCACCTTTTCTAGAGTGCCCGAAGAGCGTCGAAATGTTAAAATAAAATCATTAATAAATAGCCTTATAAGAAAAAGTCTCTTACCGATCTCTTTTGACACAATGGAGGACAAGTAGCTCAAGGATCCTTAAGGTATATGAAGCAAAATAAAATTTATATTTATGGTAAGCATGCGCTTAAAGAGGCGCTTCTTTATGCGCCGCATGTATTAGACAGGATTTTTGTTACAAAAGGAAGTGGCGATAGAGAATTGCAAGAATTAATAAAGCACTCAGGCATTAAAGTATCATCTTTGAGTTTGGGTAAAGCGCCCCGGAGTATTAAAGACAGAGAGGTGCATCAGGGTATTATAGGTTGTATATCAATTGATAAATTAATGCAATCGTATGAGAAGTATATTTATAAACTTGAGATTAACGAAGACACAGCGCTTCTTCTCTTGGGGGAAATAGGAGATCCGCACAATGTCGGAGCGATAATACGCTCTGCTGCAGCTTTCGGTATTTCTGGTGTTCTTATCCCTCAGCACAAACAAGCGCCTGTTACGGGGGCGGTGGTCAAGGTTTCGGCTGGCATGGCGTTTCGTGTTCCGCTTATTGAGATTGGAAATATAAATATGGTTGTTCGTGATTTAAAAGATAAAGGATTCTGGATTTATGGTCTTGAGGGTGAATCCAAACATAATCTTTCCGAGGAAACTTTTAATAAGCCAAGTGTATTTATTCTCGGGAATGAGGCGAGAGGAATTCGTCAAAAGACAAGTGAGCTTTGCGATACGCTTTTATCTATACAAATTAATCCAAAATGTGAATCGCTTAATGTGGCAGCGTCTTCAGCAGTAACGCTTTTTGAATGGAGCTCTCAGCATAAAAACGCACTTAAAAAATAAACGTGGTATTTCTTAAAAAAGATTCCCCCCACATTCGTTCGGTTCCCAGACTCCCAGCAAGTGAGGAATGGAAGCGCATGTTCGATCTACCCGCATACACAGAACTGTCAGACACTATCAGCAAGGATCATTAAACGTCGGGGTATGAACTTCGTGGGATCTACGATCATTTACGCGATCATGCAAACGATAGGAATGGTGAATGATCATGAGGTGGGGTGTTTCAGGTATAATAAACTCTAGGACATGAGAAAGGACGATTCGCTGAAAATAATTTTAAAAACAAAATGTACATCGTATACATTTTAAAATGTAGCGACGATACTCTATATACAGGTTCAACCATAGATCTTACGAAACGCTTGCGGGAACACAACGAGCAAAAAGGAGGAGCCAAATATACTCGAGCGCGGCGTCCTGTGGTGTTAGTGTATAAGGAAGAGTGCGAGATACTCGCACAAGCTCGTGAAAGGGAAACAGAAATTAAACAGATGAGCAGGGATGAAAAGCTTCTTCTCGTGGAAAACATGGTTGCCTAAACAGATTGTTTGTAGTATGGTTACTTTTACCAAGAGCACGCCGTGCTCTTTTTATATATAAAAACATGTCAGAAAAAGGAGAAACAATAATACGATTCGACGATGTCTCATTTGAGCATAGCGCTCGGAAACCCATTTTAGATGATGTGAGCTTTAGTGTGCGTCGTGGGTCAAAGATCGCGTTCATGGGACAAAATGGTGCCGGTAAAAGTACTTTGTTTCAGCTCGTTATGGGAATGCTTACTCCACAAAACGGGGTAATACATTTAGCATCGCACCTTTCTATTGGAATAGCTCGTCAGGTTATTCCTCGTGATCAACTCGATCTTACTCTCAGAGCTTTCTTTGAAGGATGTTTTAATAAAAAGGTATACGATATTGATCCTCGGATAGACACGGTTTTAGAAGTGGTGCACCTTCATGCTCCCAAAGACAAAATCATTAAAGATTTTTCTGGTGGGCAACAAGCACGCCTTCTTTTGGCCTCTGCCTTGATCCAAGATCCTGACATTCTTTTACTTGATGAGCCGACAAACAATTTGGACGGAGAAGGTATCACTCGTTTGACGCAGTACCTAATTGATTACAAGAAAACAATTATCGTTATTTCCCACGATTCAAACTTTCTGAACGCATTTACGCAAGGGGTGCTGTATCTTGATATTTTTACGAGAAAAATAGAACAGTACGCTGGTGACTACAGAGATGTAGTACGAGAAATTTCTGCACGTATAGAGAAGGAGCGTAAAAAGAATGCTCAGTATGAAAAACATATTCAAGAAAAAAAAGATAAAGCGAATTTCTTTGCAAACAAAGGGGGTCGTATGAGAATTTTAGCAAAGCGTATGCGGGAAAGTGCTGCAGAAGCGGAGGAAGCCAAAGTAGATGTGCGACGCGAAGACAAGACAATTCGAAAGTTCACGATTGGTGTAAAAGAGCATCACATTGGAGAGATTTTAAATATCAAATCACTTTCAATTATGGAAGACCACAAGGTTGTGCTACGCACCGCAAACATTTCTTTAATAAAAAATAGACACCTACTTCTCATGGGTCCGAATGGAATTGGTAAAAGCACCTTACTTGAGCACTTGGCACATGGTACGCAGGCAGGAGCAATAATTTCTAACGGTGTGAGGGTGGGGTACTATCGACAAGATTTTTCAACACTCAATTTTGATGAGACGGTATTTCAAACACTCGAGAGAGTTATGGATAAGATAGACGAGCAGTTCATGCGTAGTATTGCGGCAGGGTTTCTTATTACGGGGGATCTTATGTATACAAAGGTGGGGGATTTATCTGAGGGACAGAAAGGACTCGTCTCGTTTGCACAACTTGTGTTGTTGAAGCCCAACTTGCTTCTGCTGGACGAGCCAACTAACCACATAAACTTTCGTCATCTACCCATCATTGCAAAAGCGCTTGATCAATACGAAGGCGCAATGGTCCTCGTATCTCATGTACCAGAATTCGTAAAAAAGATTCGTATTGATGAAACTCTTGATCTCTTGAAATTGAAGCCTATAAAACCGTAACGCTTCGGTAAGCCCGAAGAGTATTAAGCTAATATAATTTAGAAACCATGGCATTTATTGATGAACTAAAAATATACGTAAGGGCGGGTAAAGGTGGCGACGGTGTTGTTCGTTGGCATCATGAAAAATGGAAAGAATTTGGCGGTCCCTCGGGCGGTAACGGTGGACGTGGCGGTAATGTTTACGCGTGTGCGGTCAGAGATGTGCATTTGCTTTCCAGGTATCGCGCAGAGAAAAAATTTCTTGCAGCAGATGGTGAAGATGGAAAAAGCAAAAAATTACACGGATCTAACGGAAAAGATTTAACAATCAATTTACCGATCGGCTCAATCATAACGAACCTTAAGACGAACGAAAAAAACTCATTTACAGAGGATGGAGAAAGGATATTACTCCTCCATGGTGGTTTTGGTGGACGGGGAAATCATTCGTTTAAAAGTTCAACCAATCAGAGCCCGAAAGAATTTACGCCCGGCAAGGAGGGCGAAGACGCAGAATTCTTCATTGAAATTGAGCTTATAGCAGACATCGGATTTATTGGACTTCCTAATGCTGGCAAAACAAGTCTTTTGAATACGTTGACACGTGCCAAGGGAAAAATAGGGGATTATCCGTTTACGACACTCGAACCAAACCTCGGTGAGTTTCATGGATACATTATTTCAGACATCCCTGGGCTTATAGAAGGTGCGGCAATTGGAAAAGGACTGGGGCATAAATTTCTGCGTCATGTAAAGCGTACAAAAATACTTGTGCATTTAATTTCGCTTGAAAATAATAACCCCGCTAAAGCATACGAGACAATACGAGAAGAACTTAAGCAATATGACCACGAGCTTTCTTTGAAGAAGGAAATAGTTGTGCTTACTAAAACAGACCTTATTGATGACACCGCGTATATTGAAAAAGTTGTTGAAAAAATGAAAAAAAATGTTAGGACGGTATCTACCGTCTCTCTCTATGACGACGAAACAGTCAAAGAGCTCCAAGATCTACTTTTGAAAGAAGTGAAAGAAAACGTGAATCAGAAATAAAAATATGACAGAAGAAAAATTAACAAAAAAGCAAGAAGAACAAAAACAAAAGGAAAAACAGGAACGTGTACAAATTGGTTGTCACTACTTTGAGAAACCCTTGTGGCAGAGGGTGTTAGCTATACCGTTTGTGTATATGCCAATATTTATCTCCGTTCCTTTCATAATAGTAGGCGTAATCATGGTAAGAATTCATTTAAAATTCACTGGAGCTAAAAACCTAAAAAAGTATATGGATTTTGTACCAGCTTGGGTATCGCACAGATATACATATAAAAATCAAATAACAGGTACGGAATCTAAAATTTTTCAACATGCATTTAAGTGGTTCTGGATACTTAACTGTAAATTGTATTGCCCACTGAGCGTTGCCTTATTGAAGTACGCCACATATTTGGTGCAAATCATTGAAATCTGGTGGTGTCCATTCAGCCATAATAAGAAAGCTGCATATTTGAACAGTTTCATAGATAAATCTTTCTGGCACATCTATCCAGAAACACTAAAAAAGCTTCATAAAGACGACAAAGATAATCCAGTTTGGAATAAGGATGCCTAGGAAATGGGGTCAGTCACTATTTATGATGTGCTCTAAGAGCCCTAGTCTATTCCGAGACAGCATACCGGCTGAGCGCGGTATCCAGACAGAAAAACCACCCGATTCGGGTAGGTTTTTAGTTCGCTGAGATTTCGGATTTATATTTTGTATTCGAGGAGACAGGAGCTTCCGTTAAAGTTAGAAAAGTGCTAAGTTCATGAACAGATAGCGCCTATAGTTCGCGTCTTTGACAAACTGCAGCTTACACAAGAGGATGTTTCCATGATGATACGATTCTACCGTCGTCTCCTTGGGCAGCATGCTGTCCTTGAAAATTGTTTCTATGTTGATCTCGTTAATGCCCTAAGGCCAGATGAAATCGAGCGTTTGAAGTGGCTTATTACTGAACCGCAAACTGTTGTTACCGATGAGACCGGAATCGTGGATTCCAAGATTCTCGAGATCGGCCCTAGGCTTTCGGTTGAGACCCCATTTTCTTCAAATGCGATCGCAATCTGTCGGTCGATGGGAATCGTAGTACGACGAATCGAAACCTCTGTTCGTCATTCGCTCGTTGGTAGAAAGGCCGAGGATATTGTCGAGAAAAACCTCGATCGAATGACACAAACAGTCTATTCAGAAGTAATCACTACTTTCGGCTCGGGATTGCAACCTGATCCAGTGAGTAGTGTATTCATTCTTGAGCAGGGTGAACAAGCTTTACGTGAAGCGAATACAAAGCTCGGACTCGGCATGGATGATTGGGACATAACGTACTACACAGAACTATTCCAGCGTCTTGGACGTAATCCTACCGATGTCGAACTGTTTCAGGTTGGCAATGCAAACTCTGAACACAGCAGACACTGGTTCTTTCGCGGCATACAGATTATTGACGGCCATGAAATGCCCTCGAGTTTGTTTGATGTCGTGCAGGAACCGTGGAAGCGTGGAGCTGGGAATAGTATTACCGCATTTCGAGATAACTCGGGTGTGATCTATGGGGCAGAGGTTCTAGCGTTTGTTCCAACGAAGCCGGGACATCCTTCTCCATTTCGCATTGTGCGGACTTTGCAGCACATCACCGCGACTGCGGAGACGCATAATCATCCTACGCTCATCGCGCCGTTTCCTGGCGCTGAGACAGGTTCTGGTGGACGGATACGTGACAATAGAGCGGTTGGCCGTGGTGGACTGGTTCACGCTGGTTTGGCTGGTTACTGTGTCGGCAATCTGCATATTCCAGGGGTTAAGATACCTGGAGAGGTAGTGGGAAATGACCCGAGTCATCGTCACGCTTCGCCCCTCGAGATTCTCTTGCGTGGTAGTGATGGCATTTCGGACTACGGTAATAAGATCGGAGAACCGCTTCTTGGTGGCTTTACTCGTTCATTCGGTCAAACGGTAAATGGTGCGCGTCGAGAGTTTAGGAAGCCTGTGCTTTACAGTGCGGGTTTCGGACGACTCAACGATACGCATGTGAAAAAGAGTGACCCAGAAACGGGAATGCTCATCGTGCGAATCGGCGGTACTGCATATAGTATCGGCGTT
>JADFMT010000004.1 GCA_022563755.1 Patescibacteria group bacterium
GTTAATATCAACCATGAGTCGAAGAAGTTTGTCTGTTACCGGGATTTTTTCTGCAGAAACAATTGTCCCAATTTTATACCATTTCTAAAAAAGGCTGTCTTTCTATTCTTCGAAATCACCGCCGAGACAAAACAAAAAATACGAAGAATATCTAGATATTTTGAAAATTTTTTGTGAAGTCGTAGGCGAGATTTCGGTGAATAGTAGGACAAGATTTTTTAGAAAGGGTGTTAATATCAAGTTTTGAAAAATCCTCAAAGTTAATTATTGGTTTTTGGTTCATTATTTTTTATTTCTATTGATATAACTCTGTAAAATTAATGCCGCTGCAGACGCGTCAGTCATCGAATGATTCCCCTGGAAACGCCTCGCTTCTACCGTCGTCAAGAATTCTGATTCAAAATAAACTGGCACACGTATTTCTTTTTGGAGCATGTTTTTCAGCGTACGAACTGCACCCATGATCGGATTGTCCTTTTGTTTATAATCGAGTGATTTTCCTATTATAATCGTATCTACATTTTCTTTGTTGCAAATTTCCCTAATTTTTAGAGCAAGGTCTTTATCGTTCGGGAGCACACAATGAGGAAATGCAAACTCTCTCTCAGGATCAGAGAGAGCAAATCCAACTCGTTTTGTCCCATAATCAATTCCAAGAAGTCTCATGTTTTAAGTATATCGTATCTTGTATTCTGTATACATACACGAAACTTGATACATACTACCTGATACATTATACTAGTGCATATGGAAGTATTTTTTGAACAAAATCTTTGGATATTGATGGTTCTCATGCTCTGGGTACTGCCATGGAAAGGATACGCACTTTGGAGCGCGGCAACGTTGCGCCACAAGTGGTGGTTTATTATCCTTCTTGTTGTAAATACACTTGCGATTCTCGATATTATCTACATCTTTGCTGTCGCAAAAAAGGGCGGTGATTTATCCAACCTCCTGCGTAGCAAAAACAAAGAAACCGAACAGTCCGCTGAGTAGGTAATTCGATCTTGCGTATCTCCTTATTTTTATTTAACCTGTAAAAGACAGGGTTTGTTTTGTTTATAAGGAGAGGTGGCTGAGTTGGTCTAAGGCGTTGGTCTTGAAAACCAAAGTCCGTTCACACGGACCGTGGGTTCGAATCCCACCCTCTCCGAATCGATATTTTTAAATACGCGCAGTGCGTGTATTTAAATAATGACGACTTTCGGAAATAAGTTGCGGAGTTCGAACCGAAGGCGCACGTCAGCAAGGAGCATAGCGACTATGCTGATGTAGCGTCTCGACCAAAGGGAGGGGCGAATCCCGCACCCTCCGCCACGACAATTTAGTATCGAGAGACCCACATGCCTATGACTTGCAAGGGTTTCTGGAGAGCTAATTTAACCAAAAAAGTTCGAACCCCGTATGGGTCGAACTTTTTTGATTAAATTAGTTTTCCAGAAACCCTTTCAAATATAGGCATGTGGGTCGGGGTCAAAAATGAGACAGAGAGGACAGGCTGCGATAAGTTTTAAAGAAAAAGAGTTATTGGCTTTATTATCTGGAATGTTGTATTGCGAGAAGACCTTCGGGTTTGGTTTGTCCGATTATTGGATATTCCAGAATGGTATCTTGCAAGCGCCGTCGTATTTACCCTCATATTTGTTGGCGTCATCTTCTTCTACAAACACTTGTCGTGTCTCAAAGTACCTGAGAAATAAAATGCTGGTTTTGCTTCTTTGCTGATGCACATGGGTTTAGAAAAGTAATGAAATATCAAGTAAAATATGGAGCATGTCGAATTCGGTTGCAAAATAGTAGCACCGTAGTATTATAGAAATACAACTTAGCGGTATATCTGTGGAAATGAGGTGGAATTCCTCTACTGTGCCGCAACGGTAATGCTCTGACTCCGCCAGTTGACGGACATCAGAGACGAGTCCGATCTTCAAATATATCGAGTTATTGTTTCCGAGCAGGAAAATAAAGGGCGGGTACTCTTTATCATCATCTTTCTTCTTCGGGAAAGATTTTTGTTTTTATAACATCTATGAACAAGATGCCGAAAAATGCAAGCGTTTTGTGGACTGGTGGCAAGGATTCTGCTTTAGCTCTTTATGAGGCAGAATTGTTGGGTTACAAAATTTCAAACCTAGTTACTTTCGCACCCAGTGAACCAGAATTTCTTGCTCACCCTCTTAGTTTTATGAAACATCAAGCAGAAGCTTTGGGTCTCCCCCATTACATACTAGAAATTAAAGAGCCATTTAAAGAAAGTTATGAGAAATCTATTCATTCTTTAAGAGAGAAATATGGGATAGATACATTAATAACTGGAGACATTGCAGAAGTTGATTGCCATCCCAATTGGATAAGAGAATGCGCTAAATATTCTGGTATGGGTGTCCTAACTCCATTGTGGGGATTTAATAGGCAAGAACTTATTAATAGACTTCTTTCATGCGAATTTAAAGTAATTTTTTCCTGTGTAAAGAAACCATGGTTTATGGATGACTGGCTTGGGATGGAACTTAATAAGGATTCTTTAGAAAAATTGTGCATGCTAAATACTGAAACTGGGCTTGATATTTGCGGGGAGCAGGGAGAGTATCATTCTTTAGTTGTAGATGGTCCGCCATTCAAGAAAAGCATTCATATAAGTTCTTATTCAAAGCATGCAAGTGATTCCCTGATGTATATCAGAATACAAAAAGTAGTCTTAAAAGAAAAATAATATGAAAACTATCGCTAAAATTATTATAATTCTTGCTGTATTTTTTGTTGGGTTTTATTTTGGGCAACAACAAGCTTCTAGTCCAGTTGAGCAAGAAACCGTAAGTACCCAAGAAGCTATTCAGAGAGTAAGTTTAATGCTTGATTTTGGCAATGGCACCATTAAAACGTTTCGGGATATTGAGTGGAAGCAAGGAATGAACGTTTTTGATCTGCTTAAATCTGTTGCTGGAAAAAATAATCTAGAATTTTCTTACAAAGATTATGAGGGAGACCTTGGAGTATTTATTAAATCAATCGATAATCTCGAAAATAGTGCGGAGGGGAATTTTTGGTGGCAGTATTGGGTAAATAACAAGTATGGAAAGGTTGGTTCAAGTAATTATATTTTAAAGCCAGGTGACGTAATTGAATGGAAATTAGTTAGGGGCCAACTCTAATGACTCATAAAACTAAAATTATTATCTCACTAGCACTCATTGCCATTGGAATAGGTGGTAGGTTATTGCCCCACGTCTGGAATTTTACACCTGTTGCTGCAATCGCATTGTTTGCTGGCGTTTATTTGGGTCGTCCCTATGCTTTGGTCCTTCCGATTATAACAATGTTTGCAAGTGATATTTTTATAGGTTTTTATGAATGGAAGCTTATGCTTGCAGTCTATATTAGCTTTGTTCTTGCAGGGATTCTTGGCATCTTGATTAAGAAATATAAAAGCTTTGAGACAGTCCTTGCAGGAAGCATTACTGTATCGGTTTTATTTTTCTTAATTGCCAATTGGGCAGTTTGGCAGTTTACTTCGTGGTACCCAAGCTCTTTTGAGGGACTTATCCAATCTTATATAATGGCCTTGCCATTTTTCCGCAATACTTTAGCTGGAAATATATTTTATACCCTTGCTATCTTTGGCGCTTATGAAGGGGCTTTTATATGGGTAAGATACAGAAAAGCCCCGTGCGTCAGCAAAAACAAGTCGTTGGGGGTGGGGTAATATACGGTGGGATATTTATAAAAACAACGGCGCAGATTTCTGCGCCGTTGTTTTTACCACTCGTATCGAGGCATGTGGGTCTCTCGATACTAAGTTGTCGTGGCGGAGGAGGTGGGATTCGAACCCACGGACGACTTTCATCGTCACGGCTTAGCAAGCCGCTGCCTTGAACCGCTCGGCCACTCCTCCAGTAAGACGTATTCTATAAGAATATTTATCCTTTCGCAATGACTACGCCGATAATTTTTTGAGCACCTGCATTTTTAAGAACCCGGGCGGCTTCATTTAACGTGGCGCCGGTTGTGGAGATGTCATCAACGATCATAATAGTGTTAGGTGGAGTATAACCGGGCATAATTGCAAAAGCTCCTTTTATGTTTTCCAAGCGCTCTTTACGATTCTTGATCTCGGTTTGTGGTCTGGTTTCGCGTATTTTTAAAAGTCCGTGAGAAAAAGGCAGATTTAATTTTTTGGAAAGTTCCCAGGCGAGCAATTCTGATTGATTGAAACCGCGCCACCTTCTCCTTTTTTCAGTAATCGGAATAGCTAGAATTTTAGTTTGTGGAGGTAATGTATCGAGATGTTGGTTTATTGCTCCATACATTAACTCTACTAATTCTTTTTTGAGGTCTTGACTGTGATGATATTTTAATTGCCTTACTGCTTTTTTAATGCTTGGCTTATGATAAGAACTTACGGCAATAACTTTGTCTACATTTTCGAGCTCAAACGGTGGTGGTACCTGAATCCGGTTAAGACACGCCAAACAGAAATACTTTCCTGGCTTGCCGCATTCTAGGCACATGCGAGGAAAGATGAACTGGACGCACATAGATCCGGCTTTGTGGATAAGTTTTAATATCATAGAATACTATATTATAGTATAATTAAAGTAGATGTATGCCCGAGATTTCATTTTTCAAGAACTTGTCGTTACCGTCCAGCTTTTTGCAATTGCGAAGGAAAAGCGGAAGTGTTTTGGGGATTGACATCGGTTCTTCTTCCATAAAAATCGTCCAGCTTCGCCAGGAGAAAGAACGAGCCGTTCTTGAAACCTATGGAGAGCTTGCAACGGGTCCTTACGGTGGAACATCGGTTGGCAAGGCCGCAAAACTGACAGAAGAAAAAACCAAAGAAGCACTGACGGATTTGATCAGAGAAGCAGGAGCGAAGGCGAAAAATGCAGTAGTAGCCATTCCACTTAAATCCAGCTTTGTAACCGTCATTGAAATGCCCGTGATGTCAGAGCGGGAACTGAAAGAGGCAATAGAATTTGAAGCTCGGCGCCACATTCCCGTACCGCTTTCGGAAGTAGTCTTGGATTGGTGGGTGATTCCGGAAGGATTTTCGGGTAAAAAAGAAGATACAACCGAGGAGGGCGTAGGCAAGAAGAAGAAATTTATGTCCGTGCTCTTGGCAGCCATCCATAAAGAAGTTATGGATGCGCACCGTTCTTTTATTACCGCAACCGGGCTTTCTGTTAGAGCATTTGAGATTGAAATATTCAGCGCCTTTCGAGCTTTGATGGAAAATGATCTCTCCCCGCTTTTGTTCCTAGATTTTGGTGCTGCGGCAACAAAAGTGACCGTAATCGATTATGGAATTGTCCGGATGTCGTATGCCTACGGCCGCGGCTCACAAGATTTAAGTGATGTTTTGTCGCGTTCTCTTGGGATTGACTTTGCTCGGGCTGAGGAGATCAAACGGTCCATCGGACTTTCCGACCGACCCGAACACCAAGAGATTAAAAGCACGATTGATCCGATTTTAGATAACATCATTTCGGAGATCGGGCGAGTACTGATGGATTATCGGCGTAAGTCCGGACGTTCCATCACCCGAATCATTATTTACGGAGGAGGGGGGATGCTGAAGGGGCTAGTGGAGAAACTTGCCGCACATTTTGGCATAGAGGTCAATTTAGCTCAGCCTTTTAACCGTTTAACCTATCCTCCCTTGATCCAGCCGGTCATAAGTGAAATTGGTCCACCTTTTGTGACCGCAATTGGATTGGCATTGCGAGGATTAAAATAATTTAAAAACAAGAAGTAAAAATATATGCCGGAGGGACAACAAACTTTGATTCCTAAAACTACGATGGCAAGAGTTTCTTACCGTTCGCGCGGCCTCGGTTTATTTTTGGCAGGATCCGGACTTTTTTTTGCAATTACCCTTCTGGTATCCCTCGGTCTTTTTTTCTACAAAGGGTTACTGGCGAATCAGATGGATGAGTTTAAAAATGTGCTGAGTAGAGTAGAGAGCGAATTTGAACCCGCGCTGATTGTTGAGCTGCGACAAACCGCAGAAGGCATTGATATCGTAAAAGGATTATTAAGGAATCATGTTGCACCTTCACGTCTTTTTAAATTTCTAGAGGAAAACACATTACCGGATACCCGGTTTTCTCGGTTTTCCTACACTTCAGAAGGGGTGGTGATGAGTGGTACGACCCGTTCATACACTACCTTTGCCCAGCAATCGCGGGTTTTTGAAAAACATCCTTTAGTAAAAGACGTCCGATTTTCTGGTTTTTCACTGGGTAGAGCAGGTTTTGTAAATTATAATGTTGAGCTGATGATGGACCCATCATTGCTCCTGTATCAAGGACCATAAACCCCGTTAGAAATATGTTTATAAACCTTCTAGAAAAATTATTACTTTATCGGTCTATGAAATTTAGATTTCTAACGGGATAAATTCATGCGATACATTTTTTCACTTATTTTACTCGGCGCGGCCTTTGCAATGATATTTTTTTGGGCTCGTTTTCTGTGGCAGGACATTCAAATCCTACAGCAGAAAAAAGCAGCTTTTGTATCAGTTATTACTCGCATTACTGAACTTCGTAAGGCAAGAAACGAACTGCTCCAAACGTATAATGCCATTTCCCAAACGGATGTTGAAAGAATAAAAAAATCATTACCGGATACGATTAGTGCAGGTTCCTTAATTGTAGAGATGTCTAATCTTGCAAGAGTAAATGGCTTACTTTTAAAGAGCATTGATGTGCTGCCCGATGGAGAAGAGAGGGGTGTTATTCGTGGTCCCTACGAGAGCATTGATCTATCTCTCAGAGTCTCCGGCCCTTATCGATCATTTCGTAGTTTTTTAGAGAACCTGGAGAAGAGCTTACGATTGGTCGATGTAACGGCGATTTCTTTTGTGGCGAGCGAGAGCGATTCATATGAATTTTCTTTAAAGGCTAAAACCTATAGGCAAAAATAATATGTTTGCGAAATTGAGATCATTTTTTTCTATTGTGTTGATTGTTGCGTTTTTGTTGGGGGTCGCCTTTTTTTGGTTTCGCTACCTTGCATCCCGGCCCGCTTCTCCGGTTACAAAAGTATCTGAAGGTGCAGAGGTGGTCGGGCCGCAAACCCTACTTTCTTTATTGGGGTCTCTAGAAGGACTCACCTTGGACGTATCCTTTTTTGATGATCCTGTCTACCGAAGCTTACAAGATTTTACGCCCGATATTCCAATCCCTGCAGTAAAAGGAAAAACCAATCCGTTTGCCCCCTTATAAAGTGCATGGTTACGTCCAGTACCCCATTGGTTAATCGGTTAGTTGAGAAAGGGTTAATCAGTCAGTCTGAGGGCGCAAGACTTACAAAAGAATCCTCAGAACGCGGATTCTCAGTGGAGAGTTTGCTTGTTGCACGCGGATTTCAGAAAAAAGACCTACTTGACGCGAAAAGTGAAATTTACCGGGCGCCGCCTTACCAGCTTGAAGGCCACAAAGTAACGGTTGAACTGTTGCGCTATATTCCAGAGGAGTCTGCTCGTCTTTACAAAGCCGTGCCACTTAGGATTAAAGACGGAGTACTGGAGGTTGGGATGCTTGATCCCTCTAATATTGAGGCTCGCGAGGCATTAAAATTTATTACCTCAAAGACCAATGTGCCCTTTAAAATCTATGTTATCTCTGAATCTGACCTTAATTTGGTTCTGGAAGAATACAAAAGCTTGGGAGGAGAAGCGACCAAAACGCTTTCGGAATTTGAATTGGCCTTGGAAGGAGAAAAATTGGAGCTCCCGACTACTGAGGCAGTAGGCGATGTATTGGTAGAAGAAGCACCGGTGATTAAAATGGTTGCGGTTATTATTCGCCACGCCACCGAAGGCAAAGCTTCCGACATCCATATTGAGCCTTCTAAAAACAAGTTGACGGTTCGGTTTCGAATGGACGGCGTTTTGCATACCAGTCTTTTGTTGCCGATCAATATTCATGAGGGGATTGTTTCGCGCTTCAAAATTCTTACCAAGATGAAGCTAGATGAAAAAAGAAAGCCGCAAGACGGAAGATTTTCGGCCCAGATTGCAGGACGAGAAATCGATTTTCGAGTTTCAACCCTCCCTACGCAATTTGGCGAAAAAGTTGCCATTCGTATTCTGGATCCTGAGCAAGCAAAGCTGGATTTAAAAAGTTTGGGACTAGAAGGCCGGAATCTAAAAGAAATAGAGCGTGCGCTCAAGCGTCCGTACGGTCTTATTTTGGTCACCGGACCTACCGGATCAGGGAAAACCACCACGCTCTATTCAATGCTCCAGACCCTGGATCGAGAGCGATTTAATATAGTGAGTTTGGAAGATCCCATTGAATATAATATTGAGGGTGTAAGTCAGTCACAGGTTCGTCCAGAGATCGGATATGATTTTGCAAGCGGTCTTCGCTCGATCGTACGGCAAGACCCTGATATCATATTAATAGGTGAGATTCGTGACAAAGAAACCGCGGCATTAGCTATCCATGCTGCTCTTACCGGTCATCTGGTTCTCGCTACGCTCCATACTAATAATGCGATTGGTGCTATCACCCGACTCATGGACATGGAAGTTGATCAATTCTTGATTCCACCGACCGTGGTGGCCGTGGTTGCTCAACGGTTAGTACAAACGTTGTGTCCAGATTCTCGAAAATCCCTAAAGATTGAAGGAGCAGTAAAAGAAAAGTTGGAGGCCGAGCTTAAAAATATCCCCGAGGTTGCGCACAAGATGATCAAATGGCCCAACGAGATTTACGAAGCATTGTCATCTGCAACATGTCCAAAAGGGACACGGGGCAGAATTGGAGTTTTTGAAGTGCTAAGCACAACCAAGGAGTTAGAGGAGATCATCCTATCCGAGCCTACGCACACAGCATTGGAAAAGGAGGCCCGTAGACAGGGAATGGTGATGATGAGAGAGGACGGAATCATGAAGGTACTGGATGGCCGGGTTGGGTTGGAACAGCTTATGCAAATCATATGAATGTTCGCAGCACCACTTTTTCCAGAAAAAGATTTTCGGTTTTCGAATTATTCGTCGCCGTTGTCGTGGGAGCATTTATTCTTTCGATTTTTTTTATCTTTGTCGAAAGCGTAAGAACCCGGAGCCGCGATACCCGCAGGGAACAAGATATCAAACAACTGCAGACAGCGCTAAATCTCTATCAGGCGAATCATCGCCGGTTCCCCATTTGTGATCCAGTAAATCTTATTGATCGATGTTTAATTCCGTTAGTTACAGAAGGAGCTATGCCGACATTACCTACAGATCCGCTTCACGAATCTGTTGGCATATGCGAAGCGGAGGGTTCCCATGTCTATTGTTATAAATCTGCCCGTGGCTCGAGCTACGATTTATATTATAATTTAGAGACAGATACGATTTCAGGAAAATCGGCCGGTTGGCAAAGAGTCAGTTCATAATTAGTGTAAAAAATGATTGCACGCAATAAAAAGAAAATTTTTATCGTCGATGATGATGAATTTCTGCTCGATATGTACTCGGTTAAATTTCGGGAAAACGATTTTGAGGTTGAGACCGCATCAAACAGCTCTGAGGCACTCGATAAAATAAATGCCGGTTTAACCCCGGACGTCATTTTGCTGGATTTGGTTATGCCCGGTCTGGATGGTTTTGAGTTTATGAAGAAGATAAAGGAGAAAAAATTAATTCCTCGCTCGCTTATCATTATTCTTACAAACTTAGGGGAGAAAGAGGACGTGGATAAAGGAATGAAGATGGGAGCAAACGACTATATTATTAAAGCCCACTATACTCCAAGTGAGGTTGTTAAAAAAGTAAAGGAATTACTCCAATGAATTTTATATGAACGACGTGAAAAAAATATTTGACGATCTGATTTTACAGATTACTAAAGAAAAGGCCTCGGACTTGCATCTTTCGGTTGGTCGGCACCCCACGTTACGCATGGGTGGAGAGTTAACGCCGCTTGTAAAAAAGCCCGTCCTTACGCCAAAAGATACGGAGGAGATGGTTTTCTCTATTCTTTCAGAAGATCAAAGAACCCGGTTTCTTGAAAAAAAATCGATTGACTTTTCGTACGTATTTGAGGACAAGGCGCGCTTTCGCGTGAATGTTTTTTTTCAGCGCGGTTTTATCTCGGCTGCATTTCGCCTGATTCCTGCAGAAATCCAAAAACTTGAAGAATTAAATTTGCCGTCCATTCTTTCTGAATTTACTCGTAGGGAACAAGGTTTTTTCCTGGTCGTAGGACCGACCGGGCACGGAAAATCAACGACCCTTGCCTCCCTGATCGACATTATCAATCATGAGCGGGCCGAACATATTCTTACGATCGAAGATCCCATTGAATACCAATTCATACAAGACAAATCGATTATTGATCAGCGTGAGGTGTATCACGATACTCCGGATTTTCACGCAGCACTTCGTACCATGTTTCGACAAGATGTGAATGTGGCCATGATTGGTGAGATGCGAGATCCTGAAACAATCTCAACGGCAGTAACCGCAGGTGAGACCGGACATCTGATCTTCTCCTCGCTCCATACCAATAGCGCCTCACAAACGATTCACCGCATCATTGATGCATTTGCGTCCACCCAGCAAGATCAGATCCGCTCTCAGCTTGCAAGTACACTTCTTGGTGTTTTTTCCCAACGGTTGGTACCACGCATCTCGGGCGGACGGATTCCGGCCTACGAGCTTTTAATTGCAAATACGGCCGTTCGTAATCTGATTCGTGAAAACAAAGTTCATGAAATTGATTTATTTATTGAAACAAGTTCTCAGGCCGGAATGATAAGCTTGAACCAATCGTTAATCGACTTGATTCGTAATGGCCAGATTTCCATGGAGTCCGCCAAGTCCTACTCCTTAAATGCAAAAGGTCTGGAACAGCTAATGAAGTGAGTTGGCTCGCAATGATTAAATTTATTTATTCACTAGCGTTCATATAAATTTGACACATGCGTTTTATCTATAAAGCAAAAACTCCAGAAGGGGATACAAAAAGTGGAACGATTGAGACTGCAAGCCAGGATTTGGCGATTGCAGCTCTGCAGCGTCGGGGACTGATTATTGTTTCTCTGAAGTCAGAAGAAGAGGCTAAGCCGTTTTATAAGAGAGGGTTTACCATGTTCGAGCGCGTTCGAGACCGGGATATTGTTATTTTTTCCCGGCAGATGGCGACCCTGTTTTCTGCAAAAGTTCCCGTAGTGGATGCGCTTCGCATTCTTGTTACGGAGGCTTCAAGTGATCTTTTTCGCAGGCACTTAGCAGAAGTGACGGATGATATTCAGGGAGGGCTGCCCATTTCTCAGGCCTTTGCGCGCCATCCACAAATATTTTCAAACTTTTATGTTCAAATGGTGCATTCGGGCGAGGAAGCCGGAAAGCTCGAAGACGTGCTCAATTATTTGGCTGATTATTTAGAGCGTAGTTACGATTTAGCCTCAAAAGCGCGCAATGCCCTGATCTATCCTGCTTTTGTGTTGAGTTCTTTTATGGTGGTGCTTGCGATTATGCTCGTTGTGGTGGTGCCTCGGCTTTCTGAAATCATTTTGGAGTCCGGGCAGGCAATCCCCTTATACACTCAGATCATTATTGGGCTTTCCAATTTTGTACGCGGCTTCGGAGTATTCTTTTTGGTCCTGGCCGCGTTGGGGCTTGTTTTTCTCTGGCGGTATCGGCGTACGGCACCGGGCCGGCTGGCGGTTGCCAGATTCCAATTGTCTATTCCTGTCATCCGCGACCTGTATCGACAGGTGTATTTAGCGCGGTTTGCCGATAATCTTCAAACGCTTCTTTCAGGTGGTGTTACTGTTGTCCGGGCCCTTGAGATTGCCGCTAGCGTGGTGGGCAATGAAGTTTACGAAACCATTATCCGCGAGGCGCGCGATTCGGTCCGTGCCGGTTCCTCGATCTCTGATGCGCTGGCGCGCTACGAAGATATCCCGCCTCTGGTAAGCCAGATGATTCGGGTTGGCGAGGAAACCGGACAGCTCAATAATATTCTCTCAACGCTTGCCCGGTTCTATACTCGCGAGGTCAATAATACGCTTGATCGAATCGTCAGTTTGATTGAGCCCATCCTGATTATTGTTTTGGGTCTGGGAGTGGGGCTTATTGTGGCCGCGATCTTAGTTCCTATTTACAACATCAGTGTTGGATTTTAAGCTGTGGATAAGTTTTCGTGATTTCTTGAAAGAATCGCGTATAATAAAATAGATTATCATTTAGCATATAGCATCTATAATTATGGTTAACTTTAGACGACGCTCGGATACTAAAAAAGGATTCACGCTCATCGAGCTTTTAGTGGTAATTGCAATTATCGGGATTTTGGCATCAGTGGTTTTGGCATCTCTTAATAGCGCGCGCAGGAAAGCTCGGGATGCGCGGCGAATTGCAGATGTTAAACAGCTTCAGTTAGCACTTGAGCTTTATTTTGATTCCAATAGTGCATATCCGAATGCCTTATCTTTTTTGGCTCCGGATAATATCCCACTGATTCCGGATGACCCGTTGGGAGGCACAGGAACCTGCAGACCCGGTTACTGTTATGCGGGCATTCTGGTGGGTACTAATTGCACTTCCTATCATATAGGGGCAAACCTTGAGGAGGATGGGAACCCTGCTCTTCCTGGTGTAAACTTTGATAGTTCAGTTGTGGGCGTGGCAAAATGTGGTGGCACTACGGGTTTTAATGGAAACGGGGCTGTCGGGAATACCATCTATGATTTAAGGCCGTAGGATTTGATGTGGCAATCGTTATTTTCTTTCTCGGGCTGATTTTTGGCAGCTTTGCAAATGTAATTATTTTACGACTAAATACCGGCGAGTCTTTGATTTTCAAGGACTCGCGGTGTTTTTTTTGTAGCCAGAAACTTCAATGGTTTGAGCTGATTCCCGTTGCCTCGTTTTTGGTTTTACGAGGACGCTGTCGAAGCTGCAAAAGCAGAATTTCTTGGCAATACCCTGCAGTTGAGTTTGCAAGCGGCTTTTTATTTTTGCTGATATACGTATCAACTACAACACCCATCAATATATGGTCTTTGGGGCTCGCCACTGCATTTTTCTGGCTTTTGTTGGTTATCTCAGTCTATGATATCCGGCATAAGATCATACCGAACAGCTTAGTTTATTTAGTAGTTGCTATTGCATTTTTATCATTGATCGTTGGACAACAATTGGCGCAAAATTTGATCTCAGGCATTGCTCTTTTCTCTTTTTTTGCTTTTTTGTGGTGGGTCTCAAAAGGCCAATGGATGGGCTTTGGGGATGCGAAATTGGCCTTAGCAATCGGGATATTTTTGGGCTGGCCCCTATCACTTGTAGGTGTTTTGGTATCTTTTTGGGTGGGCGCCCTTTTTGGTTTGGTTTTGATTTTTTTGCGCCGGCTTCATCTTAAAACCCATGTTCCTTTCGGCCCCTTTTTGTCTATAGGGGCGCTTACGGCGTTTTTGTGGGGCGAGCGTATTATCGAATGGTACCTGTCTCTGTTATAATATAGAGGATGAATAAGGGATTTACGTTATTTGAGTTAATCATCACAATTGGCGTCACCGTTATTATCTCCTCCTTAGTGCTTACCAATTTTCCTCGTTTTTCGCGCACTTTAGGGCTTTCAAGAACCGCACAGGCCATTGCCCTTTCTTTTCGCGAAGCCGAGGGCGCGGCCTTGGGGGTACGGGAGTTCGGCAGTGGGATATTCCCGGGCTATGGACTGCATTTTGACCTCAATGAACCAAAATCTTACATACTCTTTGCCGATATCAACGATGATCGCGTCTATGATCCGGCATTGGAGAAAGTTGATACATTTATAATTACTGGTTCTCCTAGCATTGTTGATTTGTGCGCTGATGTGTGTGGATACAGTTCACTCGATATTGTTTTTGTAAGGCCGGCTCCGGATGTGATCATCCGGATCGGTGGTATAGATTTCTCTAGTGCCAAGATCATCATTGAACTACCCACAGGCGAAAGAAAGCACGTCGTTATTCGCTCAACCGGTCAATTGTCCATTGAAACCCCTTAATTTCAATAACTATGCTAAAAAAAGGTTTTACATTACTTGAGACAATTGTGGCAATCGGCATTTTATCTTTAGCTATGACCGGTGTTTTCTCTTTAGCTTCATTGAGTATTCGATCTGCGTCGGTCTCATCAAATCAGACTATTGCTTTTTTCTTAGCTTCCGAAGCCATTGAATACATTAGAAATATTCGCGACAGCAACATTCTTGCAGGTAGCGGCTGGCTTACGGGTCTGGTTGCATGTCAAAGTGCGAATGGATGTTATGTGGATGTTATAAATGACATGATCATGGGGTGTGGCGCTGAATGTCCTAAAATAAAATTTGATCCTATGGAGAAGTTTTACAATCATAGCATTGGCGGCGATACGTTGTTTACTCGCCAGATTCTTATCAGTAATGTTGCGCTTGACATTGAGGTGAAAGTAATCGTTGTCATGTCTTGGCAGCAGCGCACGCTTACCAGGACGTTCACGTTAGAAAATCATCTTTTTAACCGGTAGACTTTATGGGACCCGCGAACAAAGGATTTACCTTGCTCGAGATGATTGTATCGCTTTGGGTATTTAGCACTGTTATGTTGATATCTACTTCAGCGTTTTTGAGCCTGATTAGTGTGGAGCGCAGAGCTGCCGCGTTAGTAAATATACAGGATAATCTTCGTTTTGCCTTAGAAGTGATGGCAAAAGAGATTCGAACAGGAACCAATTATAGTTCTCTTTCTCCGTTTACCTCTTTTTCTTTTACGAACGCAAAAGGAGAGAATGTTACTTATCAGCTGGATACTGTGAATAATCTTATAGAAAAATCCACCGGAGGCGGCGCATTTTTGCCGTTAACTTCAAGCCAGATTGCAGTAAACCATCTTAGATTTGACGTCACAACGACCGGTCAGCCGTGGGTAACCATAACGATGAAGGCAACGGCACAATTGCAAACTACTATCTTAGAGTTTAATTTACAAACTACGGTTTCGCAAAGAAAAATTGCAGCTCCATGAAAACAGGTTTTACACTTTTATTAACGCTTTTATTTGTATCCCTTACTTTGTCTATTGGACTGGGGGTTGCTACGCTGATTATTGGCGAGATTGGCTTGTCCGGAAGCGCTAGAGAATCACAACTTGCTTTTTATGCTGCGGATTCCGGTGTTGAGTGTGCGCTCTATTGGGACAAACCGCTCATCAATGAAAAATTTGCTACTTCTACGGGCCCTGGTTCAAATACCATCACGTGCGCGGGCAACAGTGTTAACGTTGGTGGATGGGATTCGTGTGTGCCGACGCCGTGCATCTCAGATGGAGAATCGAAGGGGGGCAGAAGTTCTTTTTTCTTGTCTTTTGGTTCAGGAAAACCCTGTGTTGATGTTACGGTTAAGAAAAATATCGATGCGACGACCGTTATTACTTCTTTAGGTCATAATACCTGTGTGAGTGGAGCCCGGCGGGTAGAGCGGGGACTTGAGGTGAGCTATTAATGGACAAGAAAGAAGCAAAAAAAAGAATATCCAAACTGAAGAAGGTGATTCATTATCACCGTTATTTATATCATGTCCGTGACCGGCAAGAGATTTCCGATGCAGTTCTGGACTCATTAAAGCACGAGCTAAAAAAACTTGAGGATCAATTTCCAGAATTGATTACTCCGGATTCTCCTACCCAGCGGGTGGGCGGTAAGGCACTGAGGGCATTTAAAAAAGTAAAGCATCGAGTCCCCATGCTTTCTTTGGAGGATGCATTCTCATCTGAAGAGATGCAGGATTGGTTGAGCCGTGGTGCCAAGATTGAATCTGCCACGAGCCGAGCCGAGCTTTTCTCAGAACTTAAATTTGACGGTCTGGCTTTGAGCTTGATTTACAAAAATGGAATTTTAGAGCGAGCCGCAACGCGAGGGAATGGTAATACTGGAGAAAACGTAACGCAGAACGTAAAAACCATTGAAGCGATTCCCTTGAAACTCGAGATCCACGCTCCGCTTTCGGAAGGAATGAAAAGTAAAGTAGGACATTTGCTTGAGCGCGGCCTCATCGAAATCAGGGGAGAGGTTATGATTACCAAAAAAGATTTTGAAAAAATTAATCGTAATCAAAAAAAAGAAGGCAAGCAAATCTATGCGAATCCTCGAAACCTTGCCGCAGGCTCCGTTCGGCAACTGAACCCGGCGATTACCCGTTCGCGCCATCTTGATTTTTACGCGTATGGCATCTGGACCGATGTAGGTCAAAAAAAACATTCCCAGGAACACGAAGTGTTAAGCACGTTAGGATTTAAAACCGATGCTCGGGCTCGTGTAATCGGCAGTCTTAAAGAACTTTTTTCATTTCAAAAGAAAATCGCACGTGAGCGTTCTCGTTTTGATTACGAAGTAGATGGTATTGTGGTTGTTATCAATGATAATGCGCTTTTCAAAAAACTCGGCATAGTAGGAAAAGCTCCCCGGGGTTCTATTGCGTTTAAATTTACACCTAAAGAGGCAACGACCATTATTGAAGATATTATCCTGCAAGTGGGTCGTACCGGTGCTCTCACGCCGGTTGCAAAATTACGTTCCGTCAAGATCGGCGGTGTTGCCGTAAGTCGGGCGACGCTTCATAATGAGGATGAGATTCGGAGATTGGACGCGCGAATTGGTGATACCGTAGTGGTCGGTCGAGCGGGCGACGTGATTCCAGACATTCGAAAAGTGATTAAAGAGTTGAGGCCGCCCAGGGCTAAAATTTTTCATATGCCCAGAAGATGCCCGGTCTGCAATTCCATTTTAGTCCAGGGAGGCGTGATTTTACGATGCAAAAATCGCGAGTGTCCTGCTAGGCATCGCGAAGCCCTGTGTCACTTTGTTTCAAAAAAAACGTTTGATATTGATGGGCTCGGCCCAAAAATTATTGACGCACTTTTAGATAATGGTCTCATCCAAGACGCGGCCGATCTTTTTGAGCTTAAAGAAGGTGACTTAGCTCCTCTTGAGCGTTTTGGTGAAAAATCAGCAAAAAATTTAGTCAGGTCCATTCAATCCCGACGATCCATTTCGCTCGCGAAATTTATCTTTAGTTTAGGTATTTTGCATGCGGGAGAGGAGACAACGATTGATTTAGCCGAACATTTTGGATCTCTGCAGTCCCTCGGGCGCGCTACGAAAGAAGAGTTGGAGAACGTTCTCAATATCGGGGAGGTTGTTGCTAAAAGTATTGTCGAATGGTTTGAAAGTGAGCAGAATCAAAAGTTTTTAAAAAAACTTTTGAAATATGTTACGGTTAAATCTCCCAAAAAAATAAAAGGTAAACTCGTAGGGAGGACATTTGTATTGACCGGTGGACTCGAATCTCTGACGCGCGACGAGGCAAAAGATCGTATTCGTGAGGCGGGTGGCGATGTTTCCGAGACGGTTTCAAAAAACACGGATTTTGTTGTGATTGGCTCGGAGCCGGGCTCAAAATTGGACGACGCAAAGAGGTTGGGCGTAAAAATTATTGATAAAAAAACATTTCTAAAAATGGTATGATTTCTCCAAAAGAGGTTCAAAAAATAGCCCAACTCGCCCGGATTGAGCTTGCACCCGGCGAGGAAGAAAAACTTTCGAAAGACCTCGAGAGTATTTTACGTTATATGGATAGTATAGCAGAAGTCGCAGTTGAGGATATTGAAGAATCAATGCATACCGTCCAAGTCAATGTTTTTCGAAGCGATCGCAAAGTAGAGAAGTTTGATGACGCAGCGCCTTTGGTAGCACCTGCTCCTCGCAAAGAAAAAGGATTTATTAAAGTGAAAAAGATCATCGGATGACCATCATCAATCTAGGAGATTTAACCATTGAATCTGCGCGCAGCCTTTTGCATGAAGGAAAGATTTCGGCGCGGGAACTTACGAGTATTTATCAGGAAGAAATTAACACAAAAAACCCGGAGCTTAATGCCTATCTTGAAGTTTTTGATGACACGTTCGCAGAGGCAAAAGAAATAGACGAACGCTTACGAAGCGGGGAGGCGCCCAGAGCACTTGAGGGAATCCCGTTTGCCATTAAAGATAACATTTTGATCAAAGACCGAATATGTTCCGCTGCTTCTCGTATCCTTGAGAATTATCAGGCATCATACGATGCTTTTGTGATAAAAAAACTTCGTGAGGCAGGTGCGCTTTTTTTGGGCCGCACGAATATGGACGAATTTGCGATGGGTTCCTCAACTGAGAATTCTGCATTTGGCGCGACTAAAAATCCATATGACCCGTCACGCGTTCCTGGAGGTTCGTCCGGCGGGTCAGCCGTTTCGGTTGCATCAAACTTGGCGCTTGCGGCTTTGGGTTCAGACACGGGCGGCTCAATTCGACAACCCGCTGGATTTTGCGGTGTCGTTGGGCTCAAGCCAACCTATGGCGCTGTTTCTCGAAGTGGACTTATTGCAATGGCTTCTTCTTTGGATCAAATTGGGCCGATTGCAAAGACTGTGCGGGACGCTGAGCTGATCTTTGATGTGATTAAGGGCAAAGACCTGCTGGATTCTACTTCGGTCCAATACCAACCTCAAATCCCAAATCTAAAATCTAAAAAATTAAGAGTCGGGGTTCCTAAGGAATATTTTTCCGTCAAAGGCGGAGAAGGAATCGATAAAGATGTTTTAGGAGTGATCAATAAAGCAATCGAAACTCTTCGTGGCCTCGGGCACGAAATAAAAGAAGTATCGTTACCGCACACGCCGTACGCGCTTAGCTGTTACTATATTATTGCACCGGCTGAAATCTCGGCTAATTTAGCGCGCTATGACGGCGTTCGGTACGGTCTTTATAAAGAGGGTAAAAATGTCATTGAGGAGTATTTTAAAACGCGGGCGGCCGGTTTGGGCGAGGAAGTAAGGCGACGCATTATTCTAGGCACCTATGTGCTATCGGCCGGATATTATGAGGCGTATTATGGGCGCGCAAGCAAGGTTCGGAGCTTGATTAAAAAAGATTTTGAAAATGTTTTTCGCGAAGTTGATCTTTTAATAACGCCCATATCTCCAAAGCCCGCCTTTAAGATTGGTGAGAAAATTGATGATCCTTTGTCTATGTATTTGGAGGATATTTTTCTGGTAACCGCAAATTTAGCAGGCGTACCCGCCCTCTCGCTACCTTTTGGACAGGTAGATAGGGGTGGCGTGTCTTTACCCGTCGGCATTCAGTTGATCGCCTCCTGGTTTAGCGAATCTATACTTTTTGAAGCCGGAAAAATCTTAGAATCTCATCGTTAACTCAGAGATTCTTTTCAAAAAATTCTTGAATTCGTTTTTGGTATGTTTCACCAAATTGGCCGTGTACAAGTTCTTCCCCGAACCAAAATTCTGCTTTTGGGTTATCCTTCAGCGCCTCTTGTAAGAGGAGCGCGTGCGAGAACGGTATCAACTCATCGGTTTTTGAGTGGATGATAAGAACCGGAATCTGAAGGTTTTTTGCGCCCTTGACTGGCGAGACGTCTTTGGGATCAAACCCAAAAAATAGCCATGCCCAGAGGCGCGTGAGAGAACCGAGCGGTTCTCTGAGAAACGGTACTCGGTAAAGCTCTCTTCCCATCAAATCCAGTCGCGCATAGCTGGATTCAGAGACGATTGCTTTAATCTCTGGCGCCTGAGGAGCGGTCATGAGAGCAACAGCTCCTCCCATAGAAAATCCCCATACTCCTACTTCGTGGACTCTGCGCGACCTCAAAAATCGAAGGGCTGCAAGTAAATCTTCAGTTTCTTTTGCGCCCGCCGTGCTGTAGCGGCCGCCTGACTCGCCCAAATAGCGAAAATCAAACAGAAACAGGTTGTAGGTTTTTACCAGGTGGATGAATCCCGGTAAAATATTTCCTTTGTCTGCCGGATATCCATGCAGCAAAATGATTGTTTTGATATCTTTATTTTGGCGAAGGACCTGTTCCGCACCAAGCTTGCTTTGGTGCGGGATAAACCATCCTTTAATCAAAATGTCATCTGTGGTTGTGAAGGAAACGGCCTCATACTCGAGACCTAAATCCTTTGGGGTGAGGTTGGAGATGAATCGTGGTGGTTTGATGGCAATATAAAAACCCCAGACTGAACTGAAGAGAAAGAAAAATAGGATCGAAAAAAGAATAACCAGAAAGATATTCATAATGGTTTTTGACGATTTTTCTATTGGCATTTATAAGTATATAATAAATGAGATTTGATGTTTTGTATATACATTATATTTTCAAGTGATTCCAGGTTATTGAAGTATAATAAAATATTGACGCAGAAGAACCCGTTATGTTACCTTTTAGATAGATTCGTAGCATTTTGAAAACCAGCATCTTTTGGAGGCGTATATGGATACTCTCATATTCATATTCTTAGGGTTTCTTTTACCCGTTTTTGGCCCCATCGTTATTTTTATGGTAGTACTCTTTTCGATAATGGCGACCATTTCTAGATATCAGAAACGTGCCTTGCGGAAAAAAACCCAAAAAGAGTTGACAGAAGAATTAGAGCTTGCGTTTTCAGAGGAACGTCCAGAACTGGATAAGGAACGTGGAGTTCGTGCAGTAAAGAAAGCTTTAAGTGACCTAAATGACCGTATGATCTATGTCATGTTCAGTCGTTCAGACCAAGGCGGTGGCCGAGTAATGGCATATTCGCTTGAACAACTTCTTTCAGTGCCTGATAATCGCTGCTGGAGTTGGTTTTTTAGCATTGACCTTGAAAAAGGTATTTGGAGCTGGAAAGATCAGACGTTCCAGATCGGTCAGTGTTTGACCTGGGTTCAAGTTGAAGATGATTGGGGAGTGTGGGGCGTTTATGACCTTTCTGATGCTCGAGATGTGAACGCGCTTTTGCAGGATGCTCAAACCCTGATGCAACCTCAACTGCCGCATATTTTTAACCATTGCTTGCCAAAGATTTCTTCCAGATTTCATTCCCGAGCAGTTTTAGGAGGATAATAGTTTAGTCCTTACGCACGAGGTCAAATGATTGACTCACGCATAATGTGTGAGTCATTTTTTTAACTAGACCCAAATGTATATTATTAATTTAATTCTGAACCCTGAGAAAGGTTAATGGCATTATTGATTGAGCCGTTTTGGAAGTAATAGGTTTTTCCTTCGTCGTCTCGCAAAATCGTTGAGCGTATGGTAATTTTCACAACCGTTCCTTCAGCCCCTCCGATTTTTACCCTATCTCCAATCCCATATTGATTTTCGATCAAGATATAAAGACCCGAGACAAAGTCCTTTACTAAGGATTGCGTACCAAAGCCGATCGCAAGACCAATAATTCCTGCGCCCGCAAGAATGGGTCGGATATCTATCCCGAAAAGAGATAGAATCATGAGGAAGATAATAATGTAGATAACAACGTTACCGGTCGCGATAATAATATGACCAAGGGTTTCTGCCCGCTTTTTAATTTTTTCATCTTCTTTATGATCGGTAAGCTTGATCAAGTGTTTAACCACTCTTTTCAAAATCCCCTTACCCAGAAAAAACAAAACAGCAATCCAGATAACATCCTTACCATACGTTTTGACCATCGTGAGTACGAATGATTGCAAGTTTTCCATATGTTGGCACTATATCATTTTACATCTTTATGGCAAGTTCACTATATTTATCCAAACAAAAAAACCAGATCAAACTGGGATAATTGAGATTTATTTTTTTGAGTAGCGGGGGCGGGATTTGAACCCACGACCTCAAGGTTATGAGCCTTGCGAGCTACCAGACTGCTCCACCCCGCAATAATCGAAATTCAGATATTATTATAATTCAAATTATTGATTTTTGCAAATATTCGTTTAAAATAATATCATTAGCCAGTGTAGTTCAATGGTTAGAACGAGGGAATCATAACCCCTAGACAGAGGTTCAATTCCTCTCACTGGCACAGGGAGAGGAATTGAACCTTCGAAAGGGGGTGCCAGACGCGAGGCTCTTTCGCAAAGCGAAAAGCCCCGTCTCCGGGGAAAACTGTAGTTTTCCCCGCGGCGGAAAACAGTGAGCGAAGCGAGCGCTAGAAACCGAGGGGTTTCTAGGGAGCGGTAGCGACAGGGTCTAGGAGCAAAGCGACGAATTCCTCTCACTGGCACTGAAAATTAAATACGCGGGTGTAGTGTAGCCTGGTTAACATGCCTCCCTGTCACGGAGGAGATCGCCGGTTCAAATCCGGTCGCCCGCGCTTTGTAAAATTCGGTACATGAAAGAAACAAAACTTATAATCGAACCCACGTGCTCTTCTATTATAGATAGTTTTGCCAGAGAAATTTCAGAGAACAGCGAAGTCCACACTATTATTGGAACAGAAGAAAATCTCAATAATATACTAGAACAAGACAAATTCTGCGATTCCTATACCAATAATAGAACAATTGCATTAGGAGACAGTGAGAAATTTAATACTTCAGCATCAGGTATTACTGATATAAATCTTACAACAAGTGAAATTATTTGTTTAAGAGAAAAAGCTGGAATTTACACATTCCAAGAAGCTTCAAAATTATTCTATGATAACGTAAGCCAAACTATAGACTACAAAAGCTTTAAAAATAAAAAAACTCGAGATGCAGTAGAAAAAATTAAAAAAATAATTAAATTCTGTCCAGGAATTTTAAATGTTTTCCAATCTAAAAAACAAAATTAAAAAAGTTAAGAAATCAATTATTGCAGTTGGTTTTCGTTCAAACCAAGATAAGGTAACAATTATTGGCAGTGGATTTGCTGTGGGTAATGACGGAAGAATTTTAAGCTCCGCACATTTATATAATCAACTCAAACCGGAACAGGCAGAAAATCTTATAGGTATGATTATGACTGAGGAAGGAACGGATAATTTGGAGCGCTATGTTTGGCTGCCTTTAAAACTAATAAAAAAAGAAGACAAAGATGATCTAGCGCTATTCCAAGTCGAAGATTATGAAAAAACATTTTTGAAGCCCTTAGATCTTGGTGACTCCGAAAATATTGAGATCGGCCAAGACACATATTTTATCGGTTTTCCTTACGCAGCACAGCTTATAAATGATGGTTTTGGCGTTACACTCATTGTCAATAAGGCAATCGTTAGTAATATAAAACGCGATGGAGTAGATCCCTCACACAAGCGGAATTGGATAATTTTAGATGCGGTAAGCAATCCGGGAAATAGCGGCTGTCCATTGATAGACATAGAGACAAATAAAGTAATTGGCGTGATGGCCATTTCTTTTCGCATGAAATCTAAGACTGTTGAAAATCTTGATATCAGGGAGCCGATGCACATTTGTGCCGCAAAACCAATTAACTTGGCTAAGGGTTTGTTAAGTTAAGATAATCTGAAGATCGCCGGTTCAAATCCGGTCGCCCGCGCTTTGTAAAATTCGGTACCATTTTGGTTTGATTTCTTTTTCACGTTGACTATACTGCAACAAGAGTTCCTAATCTTTCTGAAAGGAGAAGCAAATGAAAAAATGGGAGGTGGAGGTTTATGAACCCAATGCGGACTATCCAGATAGATTCCCGCTAAATTCCTCGGAATTGATTGATATTGAACGGCTCCTTATGCAATTGTCTGGCTGTTCGTCTCTCTCGCGTTCTGTTGGGGATGCTCATTTACAAATGCGTCTTTGTTGGGGAGACAATGTCTATCTCTTTTTTGTGCGAGATCTAGGCCTGGGAAAAGACACCCACATTATAGGGATGGCATCTCTCATGATTCAGCCAACGTGGCTTTTGAATATTGGCGTGGTCAATGATATTGTTGTGGGCGAAAACCATCTGGGCCAAGGCATTGAAGAAGCTCTTATGGATGCCGTGATTCGGGAAGCTAAGACCATGAAGAAGTTGCTCCTTGATGTCTTGATCCGAACCTGCCACTCAAACAGAAAAACCGAAATTTCTTTGTATCAAGAGCTCGGCTTTAAGAAAGATGAAACGAACGTGTTTCGTTTGAATTTGTGAGCATTATAAAGGACCTTAAAAGGGTCCTTTTTCTTGTTTTCCGCCTCTATTTTTGCTATAATAAGAGTCTGTGGAAGATCTAAATAGGCTCGAAAAAGAGGCAAAAGGCGAGATTGCGAAAACCGCGTCTGACGCGGTTTTGACTAATATCAGAACCAAATGGTTAGGCAGGAAAGGTCGCTTAACCATGGTACTGCGAGGTCTTAAAGATCTGCCGGAAGAGGATCGGCGCAGGGTAGGACAGGAAGCGAATCGCCTAAAAAAGACCCTTGAGGATTTATTTGAGGAGCGTCGGGTAGAGTTTAGAGAAAAAGAGAGGGTCGCGAAAGAAAAACGGGTGGATGTAACGTTGCCGGGTAGAAAAATGCCGATTGGTCACCTTCACCCTCTGACACGCGCACTGAGGGAGATTAATTCCATTTTTCAAAGCCTGGGGTTTAGTGTTGTAGGTGGGCCCGAAATTGAGACTGAATGGTACAATTTTGATGCCTTAAATATTCCCGCCGATCACCCTGCGCGCGATATGTGGGATACGTTTTGGCTCAAGACAAAGGATCGGAAGCAAAAATTACTTTTGCGAACCCATACCTCGCCGGTACAGATTCGCTATATGAAAAAGCATCAACCACCCTTTCGGATTGTGATACCTGGTAAAGTGTTTCGCCACGAAGCCACCGATGCCACTCACGAGATGGAATTCCATCAGCTCGAGGGGTTGATGGTAGACAAGGGAATTTCAATAGCTCATTTTAAGCATGTCATCGGACACTTTTTTGAAAAATTCTTTGAAACGAAAGCCAAAAAAATTGAGGTAAGCTTAAGGCCTAGTTTTTTCCCATTTACCGAGCCTTCATTTGAAGTCTGGATCAGTTGCATCTTCTGCGCTCCTAGGGCGACGGCGCGTCGGACTAGCCGTAAAGGATGCTCGGTATGCAAATATTCTGGGGGGCTTGAGGTTGCCGGTGCAGGAATGGTTCATCCGACCGTGTTTCATAATGCCGGACTCAACCCGAAAGATGTACAGGGGTTTGCGTTTGGGTTTGGGGTCGAGCGTCTCGTCATGATGAAGTATAACATTCCGGATATACGGCTGTTTCATTCAAGCGACCCGCGTTTTCTTAGGCAATTTTGAAGGAATTTGCTCAAATTTATTTATTCACTAGCGTTCATATAAATTTGGCATGAAGTTTTCTTATAACTGGCTAAAAGAATATATTCCAAAACTTCCTGAGCCTAAGCAGGTGGCGGATTTAGTTACGCGCCATGCTTTTGAAGTTTCTGAGATCAAAAAACAAAAGGGCGATGTAATTTTTGATATTGATATTTTACCGAATCGTATGCCGGATGCATCAAGTCATCGCGGGCTTGCCCAAGAAATTGCAGCGATTATGAAATTAAATCTTTCCGCCAAAGGCGGATCCGCCTCGGGCGGAAAATCTCAAAAATCAAAATTCAACCTCAAAAAGAAGAAATTAAAAAAGAACGATCTTGAAATAAGTATTTTAGACAAAGACACGGTTCTTCGCTACCACGGAGCGCTCATTAAAAGCATAAAAATAAAGCCGTCGCCAAAATGGATGCAAGAACGCCTAGGCGCCCTGGGCATCAAATCGATTAATAATGTGGTGGATATTACCAATTATGTAATGGTTGAGTATGGTCACCCCTTGCACGCTTTTGATTATGAGAAAATTCACGGGCGTACCCTAACGATTCGAAAAGCCAAAGCCGACGAGGCTCTCGAAACTTTAGATGGTGTAAGCCATTCTTTGTCTGATGATATTCTTGTTATTTCAGACAAAGACCGGATTATTGATTTAGCTGGCATTATGGGCGGGAAAAATTCCGAAATGGACCCAAAGACCAAAACCGTTTTTTTGCAAGTCGCTACCTTTGAGCCTACCTTCGTCCACCGCGCCTCTCGCATCTTAAAAAAACGCACCGAAGCCTCACTTCGTTATAGCGCAGGCATTGATCCGAATCTTGCAGGCCTAGCTTTAGAAAGGGCGCTTCTTCTTCTAGGAGAATTAGCTGACGGGACCGTAACGGGTTTTATTGATATCTACCCAAAGCCTGTTTATGCGCGCCACATCCGGTTTCGGCCTGAGAAAGCAAATCAGGTACTTGGCACCCGTATTCCTGAAAAAGAGATGACCTCGATTTTACAAAGACTTTCGTTTGACGTAAGCCGCAAAAAAAACGCACCAAAAGAGCTGATCGTAAAAGTACCCAGTCTGCGCCGCGATCTCGAGTTAGAGGAGGATTTGATTGAGGAGGTCGGTCGAATATACGGATATGACCAGATTGAAGCAAAACGGCCCGTCGGAGAACTTGCGCCCGCAGCTATAGATCGGCATCTTTTTTTCAAAGAAAAAATTCGAGATCTGTTTCGGGCGTCCGGTTTTGATGAAGTACGTAACTACGCCTTTATTGGCGAGAAACATATTGCGGATCTTGGCCCCCAAGACCGCAGTGCATTAATTGAAGTTGAAAATCCTCAAAGCCGTGAATTCAGTCATTTGCGTCCCATACTTCTTCCTTCGCTTGCATATGCGGTAAGCGAGGCTCTCAAGTTCTCCAAAGATATCCGCTATTTTGAAGTGGGGCGCGTCTATCAGTGGTTGCCCGTTACCTATCGAGACACGCCGGATTTAGAACGTCTGAACTTGGCTTTTGCAATCACGCACGCAAAGAATCAGGAAGGTAGTCAAGCGTTTTTTGAACTGAAAGGCGCGCTCGATACGATTTTTGAATCCTTGGGGCTTCATGATGTCTGGTACGATGATGTCCCGGCCTCTCCTGAGACGCTTACTCAAGGAGTGGGGCGATTTTTGCATCCCTATCAGTTTTCGGAAATTAAATTGGGTGAGAAAAAATTAGGGATATTCGGTATGCTCCATCCAGCCCTTAAAAAAAAGTTTAATATCAAAGACGATTTATCGGTCGGAGAAGTTTTTCTGGATGAGTTGATTGGCGAAACAGAGAAGGAAAAAGAGTATCGCCCGATCTCCAAATATCCAGCCGTGACCCGGGACTTAGCGATTCTCGTGCCTCGAGATGTGCGCGTAGTTAAAGTGCTCGATATTATTGAGAACACGGGTGGAAGTCTACTTACGGATGTTGATCTCTTTGATATGTATGAAGGAGATGAGATCGTGGATGGAAAGAAAAATTTTGCGTTTCACCTTATTTTTCAAAGCACGGATCGCACCCTTAAAGACGAGGAGGTTGAGCGCGTCATGCAAAATATTATAAAAGCACTAGAGGAAAACATAGAATGGGAAGTGAGAAAATAAAAAATCAAAAAGGGAAAGAGGAATATACGGCCAAGGATATTTATGTCTTGGAGGGACTTGAGCCGGTTCGAAAACGACCTGGAATGTATATTGGTTCAACCGGTGTGGATGGGATGCATCACCTTGTCTGGGAGGTAGTGGATAATGCAGTGGATGAGGCCATGGCAGGGTATGCGAAAAATGTCTCGATCACCCTTTTGCCTGAGGGCCGTGTGCGCGTAGTGGATGACGGCCGCGGCATTCCGGTTGAGACCCACGAGCAGACCAAAAAATCTGCGCTTGAGACCGTCATGACGACCTTGCATGCCGGAGGGAAGTTTGGCGGAGAGTCGTATAAAATTGCAGGCGGATTGCACGGTGTAGGGGTTTCCGTTGTAAATGCACTTTCTAGCTGGATGGAAGTTCAGGTGTGCCGGGCAGGGATCTTATGGAGGCAGGAGTATTCTCGCGGAAAAGCAAAAACCGCTGTAAAAAAAGTTGGCCAATGTAAGGGGTCTGGAACTACCGTAACCTTTGATCCGGATCCTCAAATTTTTTCTCAAAAAGGGAGTGAAATAAAATTTAGCTGGGAGAGAATTTTAGGCCGGATGCGCGAGCAAGCGTACCTGACCCAGGGTCTTAGAATAACGCTCGTGGACGCTCGCAGGGAAGAAGAGTACCAGCATCAGTCCTATGTATTTTATTTCGAAGGCGGAGTGAGATCCTATGTCCGTCACTTAAATCGTCAATTAACACCGCGACACGGGACTATTTTTTATGCTGCCAAAGAGACCGATGGAATTTTCGTTGAGATTGCGCTCCAGTACGTCGATGATCTACAGTCGCGCGAGATGAGCTTTGCAAATAACATTAATACACCGGAAGGAGGTATGCATTTAACTGGCTTTCGAACGGCGCTTACCCGAACGCTCAACGACTATGCTCGGAAAAATAATGTGCTCAAGTCGGAAGATGACAGTCTTACCGGAGACGATGTTCATGAGGGGCTTACCGTTGTACTTTCTGTAAAACTTAGGGAACCGCAGTTTGAAGGACAGACCAAAGCGAAGCTTGGCAATCCCGAAGCCCGGGGTGCAGTGGAGACCGTGTTTGGTCAGGCATTTGGCGATTTTCTGGAGGAGCATCCGCAAGATGCCAGAGGCATCCTCGAGAAAGTAGTGCTTGCGATGAAGGCGCGAAAAGCAGCAAAAGCAGCAAGAGAAACCGTTCTAAGAAAAGGGGCACTCGACGGGTTAACGCTTCCGGGCAAATTGGCTGACTGTCAAACTCGAGACCCTGAAGAAGCAGAGATTTTTTTGGTGGAAGGAGATTCTGCCGGAGGATCTGCTAAGCAGGCGCGTGATAGGAGGACGCAAGCCATCTTACCGCTGAAAGGAAAAATTTTAAATGTGGAGCGGGCACGTCTTGATCGAATGCTGGGATCGCAAGAGATTAAAACGCTGATTATTGCCTTAGGTGCTGCGATTGCAAGTGACCTGAATTTGGCACGGCTTCGTTATCACAAAATTATTATTATGACCGATGCCGATGTGGACGGTGCGCATATCCGTACGCTCTTACTTACTCTTTTTTATCGCTACTATCAGCCGGTGATTGAACACGGTTATCTTTATATTGCTCAACCCCCGCTCTATCGGATTGCCAGAGGCAAGATCATCCGCTACGCTTTTAGCGAGGAGGAGAAAAAAAAGATTCTTAAAGAAAAAACCATGGAAGGGGCAGCGATCCAGCGCTATAAAGGTTTGGGCGAGATGAATCCAGGGCAGCTTTGGGAGACCACCATGGATCCCGAAACAAGAATCTTAAAGCAGGTAACCATTGAGGACGTCGAGGAGGCCAACCGGACTTTTGACATTTTGATGGGATCCGTTGTAGAGCCCCGAAAAGCATTCATTCAGACCCACGCCAAAAATGTGCAGAATTTGGACGTGTGATTAAAAAAAGGCGGCTCGGTCGGCGTTTATTTGATCATCTGTTGAATATACGCTATCGTAGGTGATTGCGTCGTCATGAACCTTAACACCGGCTTTCTTGTTTAGTCGGTAAGGAGGCAGAGATGGAAAAGAAGGTACTTGCCAAACCGTTGAAAAAGGTTAGCACGCTCGATTGGAGACCCGCCGGAGCCATCGGGAATGTGGTGTTTTTCCACGGGTATCGCTCCCGTATGGGAATGATATTGCCGTTTCTGGATACGCTTGCAAACGCGGGGTTTAATGTGTTTGCCTGTGACCTGCCCAATCATGGCACCAGCGTTGAGGTTGAACGTGAACGAGGCAGCATTAAGAGTTTTTGTGATCTTCTGGATACGGCAAGAGCCATGGTTTTGACCGTCCTTGTCTCGTCATCAAGAAGGCGCATGCCGACCTTTATTATTGGCCATAGCCTGGGAGCGTTAATCACGGTTCGTCTTCTTCAGTCTCGGCCGCGTATAAAGAGACACGTCCAAGGGGTTGTGTGTGTGAGTATGCCTTTTAGTGTGGATCACAATGTAACGAAAACCGTAAAGCGCTTTCGTTGGTTATTAAATCCCCTTGCTCCGTTCCTGAGAAGACTTTTCCCGAATCTCCCGGTTGATAAACCGGCGTTCGCATCAGACGGTCGCTCGATCATTGAAGAGGATGTGAGGGCCATGAGGGATGACCTTTACTACAAAGGTCCCCTAAGGCTTTCTACGGCTTTGGAGATTCGCGGCGGCGTGGATAAGGCGCGAGAGGAGATCGGGAAGCTTGATATTCCTTTGCTCTTTGTGCATGGGGAACACGATGAAGTCGCTCCCTTGGGCGCACTAGAGGAAATCTACCCGCATATTCCTTCTTCTGAAAAAGAACTTATGCGGTGCCATGTAATGGGGCACGACATTTTAAATGAATCTAATGAAGCCGTGGCCCACATCGTCTATTGGCTTAAAGAACGGTTGATGGGAACCCCAAGGAGAGTTTTGTAAAAACTCTCCTTTCTTTTGCAATCTCTTGACCACGAGACGATATCTGTTATCTTAAGCCCATGGAGCCCCGGGAGGGGTTTTTAAGTAACATGAAATATTTAAGACGTTTGATTGATTATTTAAAATCTACTCGCCTGGAGGCCAAAAACGTTAACTGGCCAACTCGCAAAGAAACACTCCGTTTTACCCTTTTGGTGATCGGCATTTCGCTAGCGGTTGCAGCCTATTTAGGGTTTTTAGATTTTATTTTCATCAACCTTTTAGAAAGACTAGTGTTATAGTATGGCAAAACAGACCGGGGAATTTGGGCGAAACTGGTATGCGGTGCACACCTATTCGGGATATGAAGATGCAGTCGCGCGCAACCTAAAGCAACGCGTGGAATCGCTTGGCTATGAGGACAGAATTTTCAATATTCTCGTTCCGAAAGAGAAGAAAATCAAAATCAAGGCAGGTAAGCGACGCGTGGAGGAGGAGAAAATTTACCCGGGCTATGTCTTGGTAGAGATGATTGTGACGGACGATTCGTGGTACGTGGTACGAAATACGCCGCGCGTAACCGGCTTTGTGGGCTCGGGTATTACCCCAACTCCGCTTTCTCGCGATGAAGTGGATGTTCTCTTTATTCGAATGAAGGAAAAAGAGCCGAAGCATACGATTGATGTTAATATTGGAGATACGGTGCGAATTACCGACGGGCCCTTTAAGGAATACGAAGGAAAGATAAGCGAGGTGGATGAGGCGAGAGGTAAAGTAAAGGTTTTGGTTTCTATTTTCGGGCGAGAGACGCCGGTTGAGCTCGATTTTCTACAAATGAAGAAATTGTAATTATGGCATCTAAACCTGTTAAAACAATCATTAAATTACAGATTCCCGCAGGTAAAGCAAATCCTGCCCCACCTATTGGGCCGGCGTTAGGTCAGCACGGGCTCAATATCGGTGAGTTTTGTAGTAAATTTAATGAGGCAACGAAAGAGAAAGGAGATAACATCATTCCGGTTGAGGTTACCGTCTATGAGGATCGCAGTTACGATTTTAAGTTAAAAACCCCACCGGCCTCTGATTTGTTACGCAAAGCCGCAGGTATTGAGAAAGGGTCTGGGAATCCTTTGACGCAAAAAGTTGGAAAAGTGAGCAAAGCCAAAGTCAAAAAAATTGCCGAGCAAAAATTAGAAGACCTGAATGCAAACACCATTGAAGGAGCAATAAAGATCATCGAGGGTACAGCCCGAAGCATGGGTATCGAGGTGGTTGAATAAAAAGTCCCGTAAGGGACTTTATAGAATTAGACATAAGGGCACTTACAGACTGCGTTTGCGCAAACATTGCACTCTCCGTGGTACGTGTGCCAAACAATTTCATCGAGATCTACGTCTATTCGTATACAGAAAGCAATGAGCCACGCGAGAACATCGGCGCTCTCTTCTTTTAATTGTTGCTTATCTTTGTGACGTAGTTCATAGCTCATCTCAGCGAGCTCTTCCATGAAATGATTCCAAATTTGCTGGCGCATTGTGATGTCATTGACTCTGCCGTAAATTTCTTTAAAAAGTTTTTGCCATTCAGAAAGACTACGGGGTATCCTTTCTGTGTCTCTACGGAAATGGTTGAGGTTCACTTCGTCAGGATCGTACTTGTGCTCGTCTGATATGCACAAACAATTTTTCTCTACAAAACAGTATGGGCAGATGCCAGGGTATTTAAACCAAAGCGCATCTTCCATATCGATCTCAAGATAATTTAGCACGGCCACCAGCCATCCGAATATGGTCGCTAAGCGCTCGGTCATTTCTCGAGTATCCGTTTCCTTTCTTAACGATTGCGCAATACCGCGTGTTTCTTCCAGGATATGCAGCAAGCATTCGGCAGGAGTATAAAGCTTTTTGTTGCGTTCCCCAAAGATTCTTTTAAGCATCGCCTGCCACTCTTTCAAGGACTCCGGGCGAGTATTGACCTCTATTGTTGGCGTTTTCATTACCACGCTCCATGTAAAAGTTCTAGATATATGTTTAGAGAATGCTAGTATTTTTTGACATGGATGTCAATCTTTATAATGACTGTATATAATATGCGTATGAAAGGTGTTTTTATTGTTTTTGAAGGCGGAGAATTTAGCGGGAAAACAACACAAGCAAAGCGATTTGCACAATATCTCAAAGAAAAAGGATTTGATGCCATTTTAACTAGAGAGCCGGGCGGGACACCAGAAGGACAAAAAATTCGAGAACGCCTTTTACATGAAAAACTAACTGCATGGGAGGAACTCGATCTATTTTTTGAAGATCGCAGAATACATGTTGCAAAAATCATAAAACCATCCCTAAGGGAAGGCAAAATTGTCATTTCAGACCGATTTTCACCCTCAACGATTGCTTATCAGGGCGGAGGTCGTGGTCTAGATCAAGAATTGATTTCTGAGAAAGATTATGCAGCAAGGAACGGCATTTGGCCCGACAAAATTATTCTTTTGGATGGTGACCCGGAAAAGTTAAGAGAGCGCGCCGCAGGTCGGGGTGAGAAGCTCGCTAATTTCGAAAATCTTGGGTTTGATTTTCATAGTCGTGTACGCGAATCATTTCTTAAACAAGCCCGGGAAAATCCCAATACGTGGTGCGTGATAAATGCCTTGCGAAGCATAGAGCACGTATTTCAGGAAGTGAAGGCGTGCGTGGCCGTTTTAGAGAGCGTTAATCTAGGTTGAGGAGGCAGGCGTGAACGATCGTAATCTAAAACTTGATTCCGTCTGGGAATATATTTTCCGTAGGCTCAAAATAATTTAAGGACAACCGTTGGTTGTCCTTTTTTATTAGCGAATGATACAATGACAGGATGAGATCGGTTGTATTTTGTACTAGCCAGCGATTCAGGCCAGAGATGGAGAAATTTGTTTATGAGCTCAAAAAAGAGGCCGAGAAAAAAGAAGTCCACATCATGATTTTTACTCCGAATTTTGAGGGGGACGATCCGTCACTGGGCCCGCTTCCTGAAAAAGAACGTCTAAAAAATGAAAAATACCGAGTAGAGGTTGCCGGAAAAGTGTATGATCATCTTTTTCGCAAAGTGATGGTGGCAGATGTTTGTTTTGTGTTTAATAAAGAGGGTTATGTCGGCGCAAATACCAATGGAGAGCTGTTTGCTGCCGCAGCGCTGGGCAAAACGATCTATGCGCTCGAGGAAAAGATACTCATGGGAACCTACCCGCACGATCTATATGAGGAACCCTCGAGCCGTAAATTCATCCACGCCGTTGTCTCTACTCCCAAAGAACTCTTGCGCCATTTACATTAACCCTTTAAGCTTTTAAGTCATGCTTCGCACCCGCCTAACGGCTTTACTGATTTTTATTGTAGGTGCCGCACTTGCGTATTTTGTAGGTGCATCGGCGATTAATCCTGACTGGTTTTTGGCAGGTGTTCCGTTTCGCTTAGGGCTTGATCTTCAAGGCGGCACCCATTTGGTGTATCGGGCTGATGTCTCGGCTCTCCCTAAAAATGAGGTGAAAGAGTCCATGGAAGGACTTCGAGACGTGATTGAGCGCCGGGTAAATCTTTTTGGGGTTACAGAACCATTGGTGCAGGTAGAGCGCGCAGGGGATGATTACCGTCTTATTGTAGAGCTCGCAGGGGTGTTTAATATCTCAGATGCGATCGGACTCATTGGGCAAACACCATTTTTGGAATTCAGGACTGAGGGACCTGTGGGCGAGGATCCCCCTTTTGTGCCCACACCGCTTACCGGGCGATTCTTAAAGCGCTCCATTCTTGATTTTAATTCTTCCACAGGCGAGCCCATTGTGCTTTTGGAATTTGACGACGAAGGTACTCGAATTTTTGCAGCACTTACAAAAGAATTCATTGGCAAGCGAATTGCAATTTATCTAGACGGAGTGCCGATTAGTATTCCTGTTGTTCAGCAAGAAATTACGGGAGGCAGTGCGCAAATCAGCGGGCAGTTTACCCTTTCCGAGGCGCGGGCGTTGGTTCGACGCCTGAATTCTGGCGCGCTTCCGGTGCCGATTCAGCTTATTAGCCAGCAAAGTATCGGCGCCTCTTTGGGAGAGGAAGCGTTTGGGAAGGGACTTGTGGCAGGCCTCTACGGTATTTTAGCGGTCATCCTCTTTCTGGTGCTTCGTTATCGCCTGCCCGGTCTTGTTGCGGTTTTGAGTTTAACGTTTTATGCAGCACTCGTCCTTACGATCTTTAAGCTTTTGCCGGTTACGTTGTCGGCGGCCGGTATTGCAGGATTTTTGCTCTCGGTAGGAATGGCTGTGGACGCGAATATTCTCATTTTTGAACGCATGCGTGAGGAAACGCGCTGGGGAAAGGAAGCGAATGAGGCACTAACCGAGGGCTTTCGGCGAGCCTGGCCCTCGATTCGCGACTCGAACATCTCAAGCTTTATTACCGCTATTATCCTCTATTGGTTCGGAACCAGTATTATCCGCGGATTTGCGTTAACCTTAGGCATTGGAATTATCTCAAGCATATTCGCAGCTCTGGTTGTCTCACGTACCTTTTTAGTGGCCGCAGGGCTTCGGCAAAACCGATTTACTCGTTTTCTTTATGGAACAAAATGATCATTATTAAGCACCGACATCTTTTTTATATTTTCTCTGGCTTTTTAATTCTTGTAAGCATTGGAGCCTTGGTGTTTTATGGTCTGCCGCTAGGCATTGATTTTACCGGCGGCACTATTCTTGAAGTTGAATTTGTAGGCCAGCGTCCTAGCATTGACGTGCTTCGCGAACGACTTGGTGGTGCGGGTTTTTCAGAAGCGCGTCTGCAGCCATCGGGCGAGAAATCCCTGATTCTTCGGCTGCCCGATATCACTGAGGAAGAACACCAGGCATTACTGGTTGGGCTTGCGAATTCCGGAGTAATCTCAGAGATTTTTAAAGAAAAACGGTTTGATTCCATTGGTCCGGTTATTGGTAAGGAGCTTTTGCGTAAAGCCGTAATTGCAATCGGGCTTGTGATTTTGCTTATTCTGGTTTTTATAAGTTGGATTTTTCGGAAAGTGTCGAAGCCGGTATCGAGCTGGAAATATGCGGTGATCGCCATCTTAGCCTTGATTCATGATGTGATGATTCCCGTGGGTCTTTTTGCAGTTTTGGGCCGATTTTTTGGAGCGGAGGTAGACGCACTTTTTGTAACGGCTCTTCTTACGATTTTGGGATTCTCGGTTCACGATACGATTGTGGTTTTTGATCGGATTCGCGAAAATCTTTCCAAAGCCAGCGCGTCCGATGATTTTGCCTTCACGGTTGGTAAAAGTCTTAAAGAGACCCTTGGGCGATCGCTCGCAACGTCTTTTGCGCTCTTTTTAATGTTGGCATCTCTTTTTTGGTTTGGGGCCGAGACAACCAAGTATTTTGCCCTTACTCTTTTGGTAGGCGTGATCACCGGAACGTATTCCTCGATTTGTCTTGCAAGTCCTCTTATTGTTACCTGGAATGATTTTGAGCAAAGACGAAGGAAGGCCTTGACTTGATCTGTCTCTGATGTTAAGCTAGACTTAACATTGAATCTATGGTCAAGTCCACAAAAGATTTTCAAAACGTTACACGAGAGTTGCTTAAACAACTTTCAGGGCGCAGCCGAGAAATCATTGAGCGGCGTTTTGGCATTGGTGTGAGATCAAAAAAGCAGACCCTGGAGTCTATTGGCCAGCTTCATAAAATTACGCGCGAACGGGTGCGCCAAATTGAGGCTGTTTCTTTAAATAAAATGCGTATAAGCACCGTATTTGCAAATGCATCTTCCCTTTTCAATTTACTGGAAAAAGAAATCGATCGTAGGGGGCAGCTTTGTCGCGAAGAGCGTCTGCTTTCTGAATTTTCGGATCACCCCCGAGAAGGGTCCTATATTCAATTTTTATTGACACTCGGAGAATCATTCGAGCGTAGCGGAGGGGACGTCCTATTTTACCATCATTGGACCACGGACCCCGAGACGTCGCTAGAGGCCCGCCGGGCAATCACCAGTTTTGCGAGCAGTCTTGATGAGGATGTGACGAGCGAGGAAGAAATACTTCGTCGGTTTTCCCAGCATGTTGAGAACGCTTGTGGGCGTAGCCTTGAACGCGAAGGCGTTATTTCATGGCTTGGTATTTCAAAAGCAATTGATCGGAATCATTTTGGCGAGTGGGGACTTTCTCGCTCGCACTTGGTCCGTCCCCGCGGAATGAGAGATTTTGCCTATTTAGTACTAAAAAAACATGGCTCGCCGCTTCATTTTCGCGAAGTGGCTCGAGCCATTGAGGATACCATTAGCCGTCGGGCCCATGTTCAGACCGTGCACAATGAACTTATTAAAGATGATCGCTTTGTACTGGTGGGGCGGGGGCTTTACGCGCTTGCCAGCTGGGGATATCAGCCCGGTATTGTAAAGGATATTATGATCTCATTATTTAAAAATCATGGCCCGCTTTCAAAAGAGGATCTTGTAAAAAGAGTTCAAAATGAGCGCCATGTAAAAGAAAATACGGTTCTCATAAATCTGCAAAATAAGTCGCATTTTAAAAAGCTTCCTGATGGCCGCTATCATGTGGCATAATAAAAGTAATGTCTACATTTCCGGAAGTATTAGGGGAACTCTTTGCAACCTTCTATCCTATTCTCATAAAACCGGCGATTGATTTTGTTGAGCGTCTTTGGTGGTTGTGGCTTTTTATCGCCTCATTTTTCTTAATTAAAAATCTGTGGCTTCATTATCGTCGGGCTCTTTACAAAAAAGCGATCCGATGGACGCTTCTTGAGATTCAAATTCCGAGTGAAGTTCGAAAGTCGCCTAAAGCCATGGAGCAGGTTTTTGCGCAAATCCACAGCCTAAGAAATACCCCGAATAACTGGCAGGATAAATATATCGCGGGCGAGGTGACTTTATGGTTTAGTTTGGAAGTTGTCGCATTTGGCGGGGAGGAAATTCATTTTTATATTCGAACACCCGCGCGTTTTCGTAATATTATTGAGGCGCATATTTATGCAAGCTATAAAGATGTAGAGGTTGTTGAGGTAGCCGATTATGTAGACCGCCTGCCGGCAAAAACCAATGATCTGTACCGTATGGGTCTTGAGATGATGGGGCTTGAGCTTGCCTTACGTAGAGACGATGCCTATCCTATCCGGACCTATATGGAGTATGAATCAATGGAGGAAGAAAAGTCACTGGATCCCTTGTCGGGTTTAATTGAGATCCTTTCTAAATTTAAAAAAGGAGAGCAGTTGTGGCTTCAGATTTTAGTTAAACCCGTAGGTTCTGAATGGAAAGAAGCGGGCGATAAACTTGTCCGTGAGCTTAAAGAGAAGTCTATCTCAAGGGTCAAGATCGGCAAGGACGAGGAAACCGTGACCATTTCCCGCTCGCCCGGCGAGACAGCCGTGATTGAGGCAATTGAGAAAAATATTGCCAAATCTGGGTTCGAAACTATTATTCGCTATGTCTATATTTCACCGCGCTCTATCTTTAATTGGGATCTTGCTTTTCGTGGGGTGCGAGGTGCCTTTACGCAGTATTCTACGCAGAATCTTAATTCATTTCGGCTCATTTTAAAGACTCTTACTGCGGTATGGTGGGGAAAGTTCCCCTATTTTTTCCCCAAAAAACGGCGAGAGGCGCGCAAGCAGGCAATTTTACGAAACTATCGTATGCGGCGCATGCCTGAAGAGATGGGGATTGGTAAGGCGGTAAATTCTCAATTTTTTTATTGGGACACCAAATCAAAATCATTTATATTCAATACCGAAGAGCTTGCTACGATTTTTCACCCGCCCTCTTATCTTGTTCTTACCGCGCCCTTTATTAAGCGCGTGGAAGCAAAGCGTCTTGGGCCCCCTGCCGGACTTGAGATTTTCGGTGAGGAAGAGGAAGT
>JADFMT010000005.1 GCA_022563755.1 Patescibacteria group bacterium
TGGAGTCTGGGGTATATGAGTACTTAGTAAAAAGTGATTGGAAAATTGAGGATGTGGTACTAAGAGTTAAAGAAAAATTAGGATTATAATTCCTCTTCATTGAATATCTTTTATCCATCCAAGGGTTTCCCGCCGACGCTTCCTCCTCCGCTAAAGCTATGGAGAACAAGAAAGCTTTGGCGAAGGAGACCCAGCGGGGGAGTAAATAGTGTATAATTATATTTATGGCAAAACGAAGTACAGGAGTAGGAAAGAGAAAGAAGTCGCGTTCAAAAAAGACCAAAAAACGGCTTGCGATAAAGCATGAAATGTTGGCAAAGCGGGCCAGCAAAAGACGCAAATAAAACAGCATCCACCTCTCGGAGCATCTAAATATTATTCGTTAAATCAATTTTTATGACTACATGGACATTTGAGTCGGGACATACGGCGGCAGGATTCAAGGTAAAGCATATGATGGTTACATGGATTCGCGGCAGCTTCAATGATGTTCATGGCACGATTAAAGGCGATTTTGATGATCCTGCAAATATTTCCGTTGAAGCAGAAATCGATGCAGGTACGGTATGGAGCGGACATTCTATGCGCGATGAACATTTAAAAGGAGAGGGCTTTCTTGATGTGAAAAATCATCCCAAAATTACGTTTAAGAGCACGAAAGTTGAAAAGGCCGGTGAGAATAATTACAAAGTTACGGGTGACTTAACTATTCGTGGCGTTACCAAAGAAGTTGTACTTGATGCAGAATATTTAGGAAGTTGGGAGACGCCGTTCTGGGAAGAAGGAGTTGATAAAGGACCAAAGACCCGTGCCGGATTTGTTGCAATAACTAAAATCAACCGTCATGATTTCGGTGTAAGCTGGCAGAGTCCTATGGATAAAGGCGGTGTTGTGGTGGGCGACGAAGTGTTCATCACGATTGATGTAGAGGCAATCCGGGATACTAGCTAACATTCGAAAATCGTCCCATCCTAGGAGCAAAAAAGAAAAACAGATGGGTTATTTCATCTGTTTTTCTTTTTTACCGGGTTCTGTTTCTAACGAGCAGGGCGGCGGGGCTTCGCTTCGGCTCGGGTGAGGCAGAAAAGGAGGCATAGATGCTTTGACAGATGGATATAAATATGTTATTGTTAAAAACGTTGTCAGGAGATTTTTTGTTAGGCTAAATTTGTCAACATGGAAATTCGAAATATAGCTATTATTGCCCACGTAGATCACGGAAAAACCTCGCTTACCGACGCTATTTTGCGCCAAACCGGTGCTGCAGATAGTGAAGTGAGCATGGATTCAAATGCGCTCGAAAAAGAGCGTGGAATTACGATTTACTCAAAGAATGCTGCCGTACTGTATAAAGGTACCAAGATTAACATTGTAGATACGCCAGGGCATGCAGATTTTGGTTCTGAAGTAGAGAGAGTATTGCGCTCCATCGATTCAGTATTGTTGGTGGTAGATGCCGGGGAAGGTCCAATGCCGCAAACTCGTTTTGTATTAAAAAAATCTTTGGAACTTGGGTTGCGACCCATACTAGTAATTAATAAAATTGATAAGCCAGCAGTAAATCTAGATCACGTGTACAACGAAGTATTTGAGTTGTTTGTAGAGCTTGGGGCAACAGACGAGCAGCTCGATTTTCCAGTGGTATACGCTATTGCAAAAGACGGCGTTGCGAAACGCAATATTGCGGATACAGCACATGATATTATTCCGGTATTGGACGTGATTTTAGAGTATGTGCCGGTAGCTTCAAAAGATAGTGACAAGCCGTTTCGCGCCCAGCCTTTTAGTTTGGCATACGATAATTTTCTGGGGCGATTTGCAATTGTCCGTGTGTATAGCGGAAGTGTCAGTGTTGGAGATATAGTATATGTAAAAAAGCATTCCGGGCAAACTACAAGTCATAGAGTAACAAAACTATTTACCTTTGAAGGAGTTGTCAGAAAGGACGCGCAAATCGTTGAAGCGGGCGATATTGGCATCATTGCCGGACTTCCAGATGTATATATTGGAGATACGTTGGTAAAATCTGCAGATGAAGCGTTGCTCGAAAGTATTACGGTAGACGAACCCACCATTGAACTTATATTTTTAATAAACGACTCTCCGTTCGCTGGACGCGAAGGAAAGTTTGTAACAAGCCGACAAATTCGAGAACGCTTAGAAAAAGAGCTTGAGGTAAACGTAGGATTAAAAATAGATTTTGACACGCAGTCAGCGGATCGATTTGTCGTATATGGAAGAGGAGAATTGCATGTAGCTATTCTTCTTGAAAACATGCGTAGAGAAGGGTATGAGCTCCAGGTTTCTCAGCCCCAGGTTATTATAAAAGAAATTGACGCCAGTATGCACGAACCTTTTGAGGAAATTATAGCAGATGTACCCGAGGAATTTCGGGGAACGGTTATTGAAAAGTTAAGTTCTCGCAGAGCGCGGCTGGTGCATATGGAACAAAAAGAAGGCCGTTCTTTTATGCGGTTCGAAGGCCCAAGCCGCGGTTTATTTGGATACAGAAACCAATTTGTTATAGATACGAAAGGAAACGGAATTTTAGCAAGTCGGGTTATTGGATACCGCCCACACACGGGAGAAATTGTACATAGAAAAGTGGGATCGATGATCTCGGGAGCAACCGGCAAAACATTGGCCTATGCGCTCGATAACTTGCAAACCAGAGGCACCTTGTACATTAGAGAAAACACCGAAGTGTACGAGGGTATGGTAATTGGAAATACCGCAAAGGGCGAGCAAATGACAGTAAATCCAATTAAAGGAAAGCATCTTACGAATATGCGGGCCGCTGCCGCTGACGACGCCATTAATCTTACACCTCCCCAAATTATAACTATTGAAACAGGACTCGAGATAATGAACAAAGACGAATATTTAGAAGTAACGCCTAAGAGCGTAAGGCTGCGAAAGAAATATCTTAAGGAAACAGATCGCATAAAAGCAAAACGAGAAAATAAATAATTGGATTAATTCAGTAGAAAATTATGTTAAGATAGTTGTATATGGCAAAAAGAAAAACAGGAGTGGGGAAGATGAAGAAGTCGCGTTCAAAAAAGACCAAAAAACGGCTTGCGATAAAGCGTGAGATGTTGGCAAGAAAGGCCAGCAAACGGCGCAAGTAGATCTATTTGATATCAAGTATTAAATACATTGTTATTGCAGGGGAAAGTGTTGTTGCTATACTGCTAGCCAGTATTCTCTTTTCAAAAAAATGATCAAATTCGGTAAAATTCTGATCTTCGGAATTATTGTCGTCGTTGCAATAATTGGCGTTGCTTTTTATTTTGGTTTCGACTTTTATAAAGGCATTAAACCGGCTTTACTTTCATCCTCGGAAGATATTACGAAGTTTGAAAGTGCAAAAAATAACTTAGGACTCCAACTGCCGGAAGGATTTAGTATCAATATTTTTGCAGAAGATTTAGGCGCTCCACGAGTTATTACTTTTGATCCAAACGGAATACCATATGCAAGCATTACGAAGCAAGGCTTGATCGTTGCTCTTAGAGATAAAAACAACGACGGATTTGCGGAAGATAATCTCAAAGTTCTCGCAGGATTAAGAAATCCTCATGGATTAGCGTTTTGGGAAGATTATCTTTATGTTGCCGAAGAGGACAAAATAAAACGCTATAAGTACGATATCGCAAATTCAAAAATCCTCGATACTACTGGAGAGAAAATAATCGACCTGCCTCTTGGAGACAGGCATGTGACGAGGACCATCGTTTTCAGTAAACGAGACGGTAAGCCGGTACTTTATGTTTCCATCGGATCAACCTGCGATGTGTGTTTTGAAAAAGACGAGAGAAATGGAACCGTTATGGTTATGGACCCGGACGGTACAAATGCCAGAATTTTTGCTACAGGACTTCGCAATGCCGTTTTTATTATTCTCTCTCCGTGGACAGGAGGAATTTTAGCAACCGAGATGGGGCGAGATTGGCTTGGGGATGATTTACCACCAGATGAAATAAACATTTTGAGCCACGAAGGAGAAGATTTTGGCTGGCCGATTTGCTACGGAGACGGAGTATATGATGAAAAGTTTAACGGTCTTGAGTCAGTAAGAGAAGGCATGCAAGCGTGCGTGAATGCCGAACCGCCCTTTATTCAGATTCCTGCACATTCCTCACCATTGGGATTTGCTTTTATGGATGATGGCTGGGGTAAAGAATATGAAGGAGATCTTTTCGTTGCCTATCATGGTTCATGGAATAGAAGTGTTCCCACTGGGTATAAAATCGTCAGATTCAAACAAATCGCAGGTAATACCTCGAAAACAGAGCAAGATTTTATCACGGGCTGGCTTCAAGGAGACGGAACATCCATCGGTAGGCCGGTTGACATCAAAATCGGTCCCGACGGCGCAATGTATATTTCGGATGATAAAGCAGGGGTGATTTATAGGGTCACAAAAGATTAATTAAAAACTCTTATATAGTATTGCATGATCAAGAAGTAGTGTTATAGTATTGTATGATTAAGAAGCGTCTTATTTCTTACATTATCTACGGCTCGATATTTCTGGCTGTTTTTATCGTGCCCGGCCTTTTGCGGTTGCTGACTGATTGGTATTGGTTTGGAGAAATTGGCTTTAGTAATATTTTTACCACTATACTTTACTCAAAGATTCTCCTTGGATTAGTGGTGGGCGTCCTGACCTTTTTTATTATCTACGGCAATCTTTTGTTGGCCAGGCGACTTGTTGCGTCAAAGCCGCTGGTTATCCGTCTGCCCGCTTCGATGAATCTTCAGCGAGGCGAGCGCGAAGACGAGCGTGGAGAAACCGTCAGGATTAAAGAATTAGACGTGGGGAAATACGTCCGCAAATTCATTCTGCCAATTTCGCTGTTATTCGGATTTTTAACAGGTTTGGCTGGGGCGGGCAGTTGGGAGACGGTGCTTAAGTATTTTAACGCAGTACCATTTAACACACTCGATCCGATATTTGGCCGTGATATTGCTTTCTATTTCTTTGATTTGCCGTTTATTCAGTTTTTGATAGGAATGGGGTTTTGGATTATCGGCGTGTCTTTGATCAGCATAGTTGTTAGTTACGCCTTGCGGGGCGCTATTACTTTAAGACAGCCAGTATCAGGCTTGTCTGCCAAGGCAGGTGTGGGAATCTTGAAGTCCTTATTCATAGAAAAGACGGCCAAGACACATATCTCAATTCTCGTTGCCCTTTTATTTGTTTTAATGAGTTTAAAGATTTACGCTGTCAAAATCCCGTCTTTGCTATATGGTTCTACCGGACAGTTTACCGGCGTAAGCTTTACTGATATTCATGCGGTTTTGCCATTTTTGAAAATACTCATTTTTGTAGTTATGGCCGTAGCCGTGCTGACGGTGATAAATATTTTTAGGCCAAGTAATCGTCTTATTGTTTTCGCTGTCGGCATCTATGTCGTGGTTTCTATTTTTGGCGGTTGGATATATCCTGCTATTTTGCAGAGATTCGTGGTTTTGCCAAATGAGTTGGTTAAGGAAACTCCCTACATAGAGCACAATATTGCAGCCACGCAAAAAGCATATGCCTTGGACATGGTGATGGAACGCGATCTAACGGGCGAGGCCACGCTTACCATGGCTGATATTAACAACAATCGTTCCACGATTAAAAACGTGAGACTCTGGGACCGTGAGCCCTTGCTTGACACGTTTGGTCAACTTCAGGAAATCCGCACCTACTATAGTTTTATCTCTATTGATAACGATCGTTACCAGCTAAACGGCGACTACCGTCAGGTTTTGCTTTCTCCCAGGGAGCTTGATTCCGCGAGCCTGCCTCAACGCACCTTTATCAATGAGCGTTTAACCTTTACTCATGGCTTCGGGCTTACATTAAGCCCGGTTAACGAAGTAACGCCCGAAGGTTTACCGGTGTTGTTTGTGAAAGATCTGCCTCCTTCCTCTGATATAGAATCGCTTAGGGTGAACCGGCCTGAAATATACTACGGAGAGCTGGTCAATGATTGGGTTGTGGTCAACACCAAGACCAAAGAGTTTAATTATCCCTCGGGCGAGGAAAACGTCTTTGAAAGCTATAAAGGAAATGGAGGCGTAAAAATTAAATCGATTTTCCGCAAAACGCTGTTTGCGTTGAGGTTTGGGTCATTGAAAATTCTTTTGTCCAATGATATCACCAATGATTCAAGAATAATGTATTACCGCAATATCGAGGAGAGAGTCAGGCGGGTTCTGCCTTTCTTGAGCCTGGATCACGACCCTTATATAGTCGTTACCAAAGAAGGAAAGCTGAAGTGGATTTATGATGCCTATACCATTTCAGACAGTTATCCGTATTCAGAGCCGATGGTAGATGCATTTAGTTCTTCGCCGGGCAAGCGCCTCAATTATATTAGAAATTCGGTTAAGATTGTGATTGACGCTTATGACGGCAAAATGACATTTTATATTGCCGATAAAAATGATCCGGTTATTCAAACCTACGCTAAGATTTTTAAGGATTCGTTTTTGCCGCTTGACGAGATGAGCGATGATCTCAGAGCTCACATCAGATATCCGGAAGATTTATTCGCCTATCAAACAAGGCTTTACACGGTTTATCACATGGATGAAGCGCAGATTTTCTACAATAAAGAAGACCAGTGGCAGATTCCAGTCATTACCAGTGGGGGACAGGCCGATCCAATGATGCGGCATATGATTATGAAGCTGCCGGGCGAAGAGCGGGAAGAGTTTATCCTGATGATCCCGTTTACGCCTCGCGGTAAAGACAATCTCTCGGCTTGGATGGTGGCGCGCAATGACGGAGAGTTTTATGGCCAGCTGGTGGTTTATCGTTTCCCTAAGCAAAAATTGGTTTTTGGCCCAAAGCAGATTACCAACCGTATTAGTCAAGATGCAGATATCTCCCGCCAAATTTCCCTTTGGGACCAGAGGGGTTCTAGAGTTGTCAGGGGGAGCCTCTTGGTGATCCCCATTGAAGAATCGCTCATTTATGTCCAGCCGATCTATCTGCAGGCTGAAGGCGGCAAAATTCCGGAGTTAAAAAGAGTGATTGTGGCGCATGAAAATCGCATTGCCATGGAAAAAACTCTGGATTTAGCATTGGCCAGCGTGTTTAGCGGCAGAATTTCCACAGACCAGAAAGCAGTTACACCTACTTCAACAAAGTCTGCTTTAGACTCGGATTTAATCCGGCGAATCAAAGATCATTTCAACCGCGCAATGCAGGCGCAGCGACGCGGTGATTGGACTTTGTATGGTGAAGAAATCAGAAAACTCGGCGAGATTATTAACTAAGATTTGATAAGGAAATGAAATGGAAGAATCTCTAATGTAAAAAGCCGCTAATATACAAAAGTTGAGGCGGTTTTTTTATTTTCCAAACTAGATGATTTTACTATTTGCATGTTAAAATACAGACAAGGGGGTAGTATATGCTAAACTTTTTTAAAAAGACATGGAAGCCGCTTGCTAAACTGTCGTGGGTATTGGCCATATTTGTTGTTGCATATTGGTTGACCAGTCTTGTACAAGAGAACGGTGCTGTGCGTGACATAGTGTTTGATCTCGGTTATCTTGGCGTGCTACTTTTATCACTTGTGAGCGGGTTTAATTTGCTTGTTCCTATCCCCGCCGTGTCATTTGTACCTGTTTTTGTTGAAGCGGGACTTAGTATTTGGATTATTATCTTTTTTATTATTGTAGGAACTAGTATTGCTGATAGCGTTTCATATGTAATTGGTATACTGGGTCGAGGATTTGCTAAATCGTGGGAGCATAAGAAATTGTTCCGAAAACTTGACGAGCTGCGAAGTAAGCATTATTGGGCACCTATTGTTGTTTTGTTTTTCTTTGCAACATTAGTGCCGTTGCCAAACGAGCTTATTCTTGTACCGCTTGGTTTCATGGGATATAAAATTCGCCATGTGCTTATTTCATATATTGCAGGTAATATCATTTTTGCCACGCTTACCTCGCTCGGTATCATCAGGATTTTTAATATTATATAATCTGGGCACTCTTGACATGTATTCGATTGCCCGTTTTCCTCGATAGTAGGCGGATTCGAACAGGTAAGTACCCCGGAGGAGATTACAATTGTTGGACAAAATTCGAAGTAACATGACACTATTTGGTAAACATTATCTTTGGTTTAACTTCAAAAAATAAATCAGCTCATCCAAAATCTTTTTTAGTTTTATTGTCGCCACACAGCATTTTTTGTCCGCGGCTCCGTAATACACAAAAAGAGTATTATTTTTTACTATGGTGCCTGCGGGGAAGACGACATTATCAACATCTCCTTTTAATTCGTATTTTTTCTCGGGGCTCAAGATGCTATAAGGTATTTTCGAGATGATTTTTGAGGGGTTTTTCAGGTCCAGGAGCGCTGCTTTTGCCGTGTATATAATGCCGCCTTTTTTATTTTTTTTCACATGATGATAAATCAAAATCCAGCCTTTATCCGTTTTAATTGGTGGTGCTCCGGCGCCGGTCTTTTCGTCTTCTTCATGAGTTGATCGTATAAGCAGTTTATGGTTCTCCCATTTTTTGAGGTCATCTGAAAATGATATCCATGTAGCCGGTCTTTTCGGCAAATCTTTTCGCGGAACCGGCATTTTTATTTTAATTTTTTTGGATAAAGGATTTTTGAACCAGTTTTTGCACCATCTGTGGGGTCTATGGATTATGGCAAACTTTCCGTTGATTTTTTCTGGAAAAATTACCACGTCGCGATTGTCTGAATTTTTTGGCGTGATGATTCCATGACGCTTAAAACTAATAAAATCTTTTGTTGAAAGAAGCGCTGTTTGAGAATTAAGCAGGTGGATGATTTCGTATGTCGGCTTGCCGCCTTTTTTTATCCTTTGGGACAACGCTACATAGGTAATGTAGTAATTGTCTCCGATCCGCGTTATGCGCGGGTCTTCGCATGCCCATTTGTCATATTTTTTTTCTGGCTCGATTATCGGCTTTTTGTTTGTTCTTTTAAAATTAAATCCGTCTTTGCTTATAGCGAGTCCTAAACGGGATATGTATGAGTCGTATTCTCCTATCGCGCGATAAAGCATATAAACCTTTCCGTCGTGCATGGTAACTCCCGGATTAAAAACCGCTTTTGATTCCCACGCGTTTTTTTTGTTTGGATTAAGAACTGGATTATTTTTGTAGCGAGTAAGTTTTATCATATTACATAAATAATAGCAGTTATAAGATTTCTCTTACAGTTTTCGAAGTTGTATTTGGCGTTTTCTGTTCTGAACTTGTCCAGTTTGGGGAGCAAATAGTGTATAATTATAATTGGCAACGAGGACGATTGAAAATTTATTTTCAGTTCGTCCGAGCGAACCAATTATACGAAGTATATCTATGGCAAAACGAAGTACAGGAGTAGGGAAGAAGAAGTCGCGTTCAAGAAAGACCAAAAAACGGCTTGCGATAAAGCGTGAAATGTTGGCAAGAAAGGCCAGCAAACGGCGCAAGTAGATCTATTTTTTTATGTAGCCAGAACGTGTTTTGGAAGTAAGTTCCGTTCACGACGCGGAGCAAGCAATTTTCTTTATTGAGCCAGTATTCCAATTTAGACTTTACATTTTTACAGTTTTATGGTTATATAAACCAGAACTGTAACTGGCTGAGTTAATACTATAAATTGGGAGAATTTCAGGAGAGGATTATAAAAAACACTTTATGGCAAAAATACTAATTTGCTGTCCTTACGATGGCCTTGCAGGTTTAAAAAAGTCCCTGGAAAAATTTTCTAAAAGAAACGATTTTATATTTTCAGATAGAGATATTGTTGCCATTGATGATAATGCTATCTATGTCGGAGAAAAAGCAGAAAAACATGATTTAAAAAGCTTTAGCAATGCATTTATTAGATATCCCTACGACCTCATTGAACCCCATACACGAAATTATACAAAAAGAGAAGATACGGAGTTTTTAAAAACACTCGCACTCTTATTCTCTGATATAGGTTTAAACAACATAAAAAGTGCACACTTTGCTAGAAATAGATTTTTCTCTCTCAGCAAGGCAAAAGAGTGTGGTCTAAAAATACCACGATCATTCCTCTTAAGAAAAAACGATGTTGATATAGCGTTACCAGATGAACTGATTTCAAAAAGTCTCGGTAATTGTTATTTTTCTGAGCTATTACCCCAAAATACAGATTCTTATATAAGAAAAATTCTATCTCGTGAAGACGATGCGGGAGATACGGCTTATATTTACTCGCCACACATTATTTTATCAAAAAGCGAGATACAGAAGCACATAGAAAGTTTCGGTTCTTGTTTTCTGCAGAGTAAAATAGAGGGGGAAGAATATCGTGTCTTTATTGTGGAAAAAGAAATATTTACCTATAGAAGAAAAGCCGTGGAGTCCTTGGATAAGAGCTCGGCTGGACTAATTTTTACAGAAACAAGGTTGCTGAATAAATATAAGGGCAGATTTCAGAAATTACGCAAAAAACTAAATTTAACCTACTTATGCCTCGATGTGATTTTTGAAAAAGATTTATTTGTCATAGATATTAATCCTTTCGGTTCTTTTCCAGCATATAACAAATATCCAAGGGTTACCGATGCTTTATCAAAATTACTTCTTAGTTAATGTGCGTAAAGAGATAGAAAATAAAATACAATCTTTTTGCACGGCAGTTGTAGATAAAAGAGTCGCCTCAGTGTTGCACCTAAGAGGTTTATTTAACGAGAGTGTTATTAAGGAAACAAGAGAATATTTAACTTCACTAAAATATGAGCCGTTTAAGAACGAGAATAAAATTAATCGATACGAATCTTTTATAAATGAGGTAGAAATATCAGCCGCTCAATTTCAGAAAGAAGCCATTTTATTAATAGAGAAATATTTATCTATAAAACCCTTATTCAAATTTGAATACTACGCCTTCAAACAGAAAAAAGGTCACAGTATTCCAAAACACAAAGATAAAGATAGACATCAAATTGTTTCCATGTTTTATGCAGGTTCCTTTACCGGCGGTGAATATGTTTACTGGTTTAAAGGGCGAAAAAAGGTCCTATCTTTAAGGGAAGGGAGTATGCTTCTTGGCATTAATCAATTACACAAAAAGTTTATCGGCGTAGAGCATGAGGTCAATAAAATAACCTCTGGGGAACGCTTAGTATTAGCAATAAGTTTGTGTAAACCGAAGCCCGCATCATAAATATAGATTTTATAGAAAAACCAACGGGAGCGATAAAATGCTCCCGTAAGCTTAGTCTTTCCAGATAGCCATATTAAGTTTTTATAATTAATAATACTTCTTAATGCTAACACCTTTGTATAGATTGTGCAAAACTTAAAGAATCTAGCTTTCTCTCAGTGACTCCCCAGTTAACAGTTTGTCGGATGTTGACACCGTATTCTGCTTGTGATATCCTTAATCTAATCAAATCAGAGCTGTAAGAGAAACGAGTCGGGTTTTGTTCTTCAGTATTCTGTGTTTGAGCGTTTATTTAAATTATTTCTCTTACAGTACATGCAAGAAGGAACTATTGCTCGACTGACTGACCGAGGATTTGGGTTCATTTCTCGTGAAGGTGAGGAAAAGGATCTCTTTTTCCACTCAAATGAACTCCAGAACGTACAGTTCAATGATCTTCGCGAAGGTGACAAAGTAACCTTTGAAGTAGTAGAAGGTCCAAAAGGACTAAACGCTACGAAAATCAATCGAGTGTAACTTAACAAAAGCACCCCGCTTTCAGCGGGGTGCTTTTGCGTTTAAGTCCACGGCAGTTTATGGGCGGCTTCTTCTTTGCCTGAAATGTCAGGCATTGCATTTTCTTAGTTTTTGATATCCTTGTGGCGGAAGTGTAACCTCAACTAGAGAAGGAGGTGCCAAATGGAAGTCCAAGTTCATCCACAGAATGGCGCCCCATTCGCCGGCATGAAACTGGCGAAGGGAGCGATACTACAGCAAGACGATGTCTACAATTCGACGGCTGGTGTATGGGAACAGTGTCCATGTCCGGGACTAAAGCTCGGTGCGACCTCGACAATCTGGGTGCGGCCGAGGACAGAGCTTTCCGAGAACGCCCGGTTGTTGTTGGGTTATCTCAATCTACGCGGTGGTGATCTTTACGGATGCATCGCAGAGCGGAATGGCACCTACTACGTCATACCGAGCCCGAGCTTCAACTGGGACAGTCGGCTCGAGCTGTTGCGGGTGCGGTATCCAGAGTGCATCCGAGAACTCGTCGACTACGGCTACCTGACCTATGGGGAGCATCCGACGGCCGAATGGCACCCGGATTACTCGCCGGCGGGCATCTGCGTCAGCAACAGCGTCTACACGCTCACGGAAGAAGGTAAGCATGAAGGTGCGAATATACTGGCTTAATGAGCCGGTCTTCACGAGTCGCCTCTAGCGAAAGCGAACGGCGGGTTTTTTTACCCCCACACCTATGCATAGGTGTGGGGGTTTATTTCTCAAAACGGCCTCGACGTTATGTGGGCCGCTTGGTTTCCATTCCTTTTGTGGTAGTATCGAGCCTAGATGGTTGTTCTAAAAAAATTTTGAAAGGAGTATGAATATGTTTATCCTAATTCTTCTTTTTTTCCTGTTTGCGTGGTTATTGATTTCCAATCTTCGTCTTCTTCGCCTTCGTTATCTCAGCAAGAAAGCTTCGGAGGCAGCTCGAAAAGAATACGAGGCCTACTCGGCCCTTTCAGACTGGCGGTTTGCAAATCCAAATATACCAATTGGCCTTTCGTCAGAAGGACGGAGACTGATTTTGGAATACACTGCAGCGTGGCAAGAATTCCTTAAAACGCATTCCTACATTAAAGATAATGGCTGCATTGAGCTTTTATATTTTCTTTTAAATGACAAAGATCCGTCGCCTCCGGGTAAAGGAAAACGGCCTCCTAAAAAGCCTCAAAATACTGAGGCTAATTTTTTTCTAAAGAAAAATGTGATATAGTGGGCATATGGTACATATTCATCAAGAAAGTTCTGTGGAGGACGCGGTGCAAAAATTCTCTAGTCGTCTAAAAGATTTTATACCCCTTATCGTTATTTTTTCTATTATTTTTCTCTTTACAGCCTTTATGCTTGTCCGTTTGGGCCGGTGGGATTTGGTGTTTGCCATGAGAAGCTTTATGGGCGCATTTTTTGTGATCTTCGGCGGCTTTAAAATTATCAATTGGAAAGGATTTGTAGACGCCTATAGCATCTATGATATTTTAGCAAAGCGAAGCCGCGTCTATGGGTATCTTTATCCTTTAATTGAGCTGGGATTGGGATTTAGCTATCTTTTTGCGCTGAATTTGTTTGCCACAAACGCGATCACCCTTTTTGTAATGGGAATAAGTAGTATTGGAGTATTCAATGAACTTGGAAAGGGAAAGCAAATACCCTGCGCCTGTTTAGGGACGGTATTTAAAATTCCGATGACCAAAGTTACGCTTTTGGAAGATATTCTTATGGCGGGAATGGCGCTCTGGATGCTTTTGTTGCTTCTTTAAGATAGCTAAACTTTAACCTCTTTGGGTATCCTCCAGAGAATAATAAGACCGAGAACAAAGAAAATAAGAATCATCCAGAGCGCATTTTGATAGCCTACGATCTCGTTTCCTTTCCCGGCGAGTATTACAACCAAACCAAAAAGAACCGGTCCAACCCCACCGGAAAATTTTTGGGTTAAACCTTCAATGCCAAAGATCTCTGCAATTTTTCGCCGAGGTGCGAGCCGGGTTACCATATGGCGATTTCCAACCCAAACAGACCCTAATGCCGCTCCACCAACCATACCTCCTATAATAAAAGCCACTATTAACGAATGGGGCGTGTTTATTAAGCTTGCGACCCACGAAATATTCAAAAAATAGAGAACCACTAAAATCCAGAGCGCAAGTACTACGCTTAGCGATCGCTTTGGACCAAATCGATCAGAGAACCTTCCAAAGATAAGAGAACCGAAAAATGAACCAATCGCCAATGCTCCAAACACAAAGAAAAAAGCCTGAATCGAAAGCCCGATGATCTGGGTCGCATAGAGCGAAAGAAAAATAATCACCGTATTCATGCCATTGTTATAGATAAAGGAAGCGAGAAGAAAACTTCCGAGTCCCTTCATCTCGGGCATTTTGGTAAGCGTATATTTAAGTTCTGAGAATGCCGTACGAATACTTCTTTTAAAAGAAATCGTTGGCCGAGGGCGGTCGCGTAAATAGATAAAAAGCGGCAAAGAGAAGATAAAATAAAAGGCTGCGGTTGCCGGAAAAATGGCTTGCACCGCTTGTTTCGTATCCCACCCGATTTGATTCATAATGAGATAAGCCACTATCAGGGATGCAATGGTGCCCAGATATCCAATCGCAATCCCGAAACCAGAGATTCGACCTCGCTGGGAGTAAGGAGCAATGTCATTTAGCTGCGAATCATAGAGGTCAACATCAATACTATGAAAGAGATTTGCGAAAAACCCGAGTGCGAGTGCGAAAAAAAGCCCAACGTATCCGGTTAGCGCAGCAAGCCCAACCGTAATAACTGTAGAGACAAATAGGATGGGAATTTTACGGCCCGTTGCATCGGACAGGGCCCCGATCACGGGGACCAGAAGAGCTGCTGCCAGAAGCGACAACCCCATAGTAAGTCCGATTTGAAGTTCGTTTCCACCCAAATACACTTTAATTAAAATAGGAAAGAAAAAAGTAATAAAAAGGGCAGAAAATGCGGTGTCTGCAAAGTCATAGAGCGCCCAAGAAAAAACTTTTTTATTTAACATATACTATATAATAATAGATATACCTGGGATAAAGAAATGAAGGTTATTATAACAGGCGGATCAGGATTTATTGGCAGCGAGCTTACTGCAGCTTTACTGCGAAAAGGATATGAAGTCGCGGTTTTTGATCTACGTGCGCCAAAACAAAAGGATGCATCTGCTATCACCTTTTTAAAAATCGACCTGAGCCTTGAGCCGCCGCCGCCAGAATGGATTAAAGGCGCAGATGCAGTGATTCATTTAGCAGGAAGGAATATCTTTGGCCGTTGGAATAAAGCGGTAAAACATTCAATCTACCAAAGCCGCATCGCCGGGACAAAGAATATGGTTCTTGCTCTAAAAGCAGTCGAGCCCAAACCCAGGGTTCTTGTTTCGGCCTCAGCAGTAGGCATTTATGGTGATCGGGACGATGAGGAACTTTACGAGTCTTCATTACCCGGTGATGATTTCTTAGCTCGACTCTGTATTGATTGGGAAGGCGAAGCTCGTAAAGCCGAGGCGCTTGGTTTACGTACCGTGCAGATCAGGACTGCCCCGGTTTTAGGACATGGCGGGCTCCTTAATAAATTATTGCCCATTTACAAGTTAGGTCTCGGTGGCCCCATTGGGAGCGGCTTCCAATGGTTTCCCTGGATTCACATTCATGATATTGTAGGTGCGTATATTTTTGCTGTAGAAAATGAAATAATGCAGGGCCCGGTAAATAGTTGTTCTCCCCAGCAGATTAGAAACAAGGAATTTTCGAAATACTTGGCTAACGTGTTGAGAAGACCAGATTTTTTACGAGTTCCGTCTCTGGCATTGAAAATTATCCTTAATGATTTAGCGGATTTTATCACGGCTAGCCAAAAAGTCTATCCAAAAAAGCTTATGGAAAATGGTTATCATTTTAATTTCCCTGATATCAAGGCTGCATTAGAGGATATTCTTGGGCGACCATGATCCTTTTACAGGATCAGAGTCATGAGATTTCGGGTGAGTCTCAGTCGAAGTCTGAGCGAGATCGAATCATGATGGTAAAAGTTGGTTGTGATATCGTAAATATAAAAAGATTTGAAAAATCGGTAGAAAATGGAGGTGAAAAATTTTTAGACAGAATATTTTCTTCTTATGAACTAGATCGCAGTTCGAAAGCAGAGACGCTTGCAGGCATATTTGCAGCAAAAGAGGCGGTGATAAAAGCTCTGGGGATCAATGCCGGGAAGTGGCACGAGATTGAAGTTCGCCATCAAAAAAATGGAAAACCAACACTTAATCTTAAAAGGTTCGCGAAAGAGAAAGACTACATCCACGATCTTTCCATTGCGCATGACGGAGGTTATGCTATGGCCTTAGTATGTTTTATAAAAAAAGATTAATCATTTTTGGAAGCTCGTTTTTTGCGGTCGTCATCCTGGACGGTCTTAAATTTATTGCGGTTGGTGGACCGAATATTATTAATTGGCAATCTTTTATCCATCCTGGCTGGGTGTTTGCCACGCTTGCCCTATTTTTTCTTGGCGTGTGGCTTAATACCCGTATCGTATGGGAAGTCCTTTTCGGAATCTACTTAGTGGTGTTTTTGTTCGCGCTTGCCAATCAATATATGTTTTTTTCTTCTGTTTTAACCTATAATTGCATGCTTTTTAATCTCATCTTTGTCTCGCTTTATTTTTTTCTGAGCGCTCCGAAAGTTTCATAACCTGGAGAAATTCCCCCGTATGATTCTTACCGAAATTTTAGAAAAAAACGCTAAAGCATTTCCTCATAAAACTGCACTTACCATGCGGATGGGGTATCGGACGGTCTCGTTTACCTATCAAGAGGTATATGATTTTTCTTTAAGCGTTGCGTGTTTGTTGGAGAAAAATGGAGTGGCAAAGGGGGATAGAGTTTTATTGCTTGCACCCAACTCTCCTTATTGGATTTGTGTCTTTTGGGGCACCCTTCTTCGTGGTGCGATCATTGTACCGCTCAACATCCAAAGCACAGCCCGGATGCTAAAGAAAATTGCCGAACAAACAGAAGCAAAAATTCTTTTCAAGCATGTACGCTTCCGGCAAGAAATTCCTACAGGGCTCAAAACCCACGATATTGAACTCCTGAAAGAAGATTTGTACGGCACGGACTCATCGAGTTTTAAAGAAACAGAAATACTGGAAAATGACCTGGCCCAAATTCTCTATACATCCGGTACTACCGGTGATCCCAAAGGAGTGATGCTTACACACAAAAATATATTCTCAAACGTTAAGACCCTAAGTCGACTTATCCCCATATCAAAAGACGATAAATTTTTATCAATTTTGCCGTTAAGCCATATTTTTGAGCAGGTGGTAGGATTTGTGCTGCCTTTTGAGAAAGCCGCCCAAATTATCTATGTCTCGTCTCCCGTCTTGATTCCAGATCTCTTAAAAGAGCACCGGATTACCAAAATGGTAGTGGTTCCAGAATTTTTACATATTATAATGACACGAATTTACGCGCGGGCTCGAGAGAAAGGAAAGAAGAAAATTTTTGATACCTTGATGCAGCTCGCGAACAACATGAATCTAAAAGTCCTACGGCGCCTTTTGTTTTATCCGGTGCATGTGCGCTTGGGCGGAAAACTTCGGACGATTGCATCAGGAGGCGCCGCACTTGATCCTGAACTTGAGAGAAAATGGAATGCTTTAGGAATCGATCTTCTTCAGGGCTACGGCCTTACCGAGACCTCGCCAATCATCTCAGCCAATACCTACCGTGATCATAGACTTGGATCCGTGGGCAAAGTTTTGCCTGATGTGCAAGTCAAAATCGCACCGGACGGAGAAATTTTGGTAAAGGGGCCGAATGTTTTTCAGGGCTATTTTAAGGACCAAGAAAAAACCAGCCAGGCATTTAACGAGGAAGGATGGTTTAGGACTGGGGATGACGGAGGGCTCGACGCGGACGGTTTTCTCTATATCAAGGGGAGGAAAAAGTACATGATTAAGGGTTCTGGTGCGCAAAATGTCTATCCTGAAGATATCGAATTTGAGCTCAATAATATTGCGGGTGTAAAAGATAGTTGTGTTGTGGGTCTGGAAAAACCTGCTGGCAGGGTAGAGATCCACGCGGTTTTATTGGGAGATATAGAAAATCCCGAGCACATTATTGAGGAAGCAAACACCCGTCTTGCTTCGTACCAACAAATTACGGGTTGGTCTCTTTGGCCTGAGGAAGATTTTCCTAGATCTGCTACGCGTAAAGTCAAAAAAGAAGAGGTGATCCGGTGGCTGAAGAAAAAAGAAAGTTTATCCCCCGATCTGTCCGCCAAAGCTTTAGCGAAAGAGGGCGAAGAGGACAAGACACTATTGATGCATCTTTTAGCTGAGGTAACGGATGTCGACGTTGCTCGTATATCGGGTGATACAAAAATCGTTCCCGACCTCAATTTAGACTCACTTTTACGAATTGAGTTGACAGCTCGCATTGAAGAAAAATTTGGAGCTGTCGTTGACGAATCAAAAATCAACCCGCAAACATTAGTTTCGGATTTAGAGGAGATGATAAAAAAGAAAGAGGCACCAAAAGAAAAACTAAAATTTAAGACATGGCCGCTATCATGGTGGGTCATTCTCGACAGAATGCTTGATCAGTCTCTATTTATTTTTCCATTTGTTAAAATCTTTGTGAGATTAAAAGTAGAAGGAAAAGAAAATTTAAAAAATCTTTCTCTGCCCGCTATTTTTATGCCCAATCATATTAGCCATTTGGATTCTTTAATTATATTAATGGCTTTACCCCTTACGACGAGAAAGCGAATTGCGTATGCTGCAGCAAAGGATGTTCTCTATGGGACGTATAAAAGATGGTCGCTACTTGCAGAGTGGTTATTTAATGCGTTTCCATTTCCGCGCCGCGAAGGAGAGAATATAAAATTCGGACTCGATTATATGGGGCGGTTGTTGGATAAAAAATGGTCAATTGTTATCTATCCGGAAGGGGAGGTATCAAGAAACGGTGAGCTTCTGGCGCTCAAACGGGGCACGGGCCTTGTTACAATAGAGATGGACGTCCCGATCGTACCCGTAAAAATTACCGGTACGAATCACATTGTGCCATACGCAAAATTGATACCTAAGCGTAGAGGCGAGGTGAGTATACGATTTGGCAAACCTCTTACCTTTAGTAAAAGAGATTCGTACGAGGAGGCTCGAGAGAAAATACAAAATGCTTTGGAGCGCTTATGAGCCGATTTGACCCCGTTAGACAAAATCGCATTGCGGCTATGAACCCCGTTAAGCAAAATATCATTTTGCTTAACGGGATTGACAAATTTTAGGACGCGTTTATACTAGCGTGGTGTAGAGTATTTGAGCCAAAGTAGGCTATTTTATATAGAACATCACGTTTTATGGAAGCGCCATTTTGCTTAAGTCTCGAAAGGTCCATTAGTAGTATTAAAAAACAAAATGGCGTATCAGCAAAATGGCGATGGCTTTCAGCGAAAGATGTATCAGGGAAACTGGAAATGCTCAAAATGCAGTAAAGATATAACCGAGCTTCCATTCGACCCCGATCCTGCCCGGCTTGACCAGCTGCAGTGTCGCGATTGTCACCGCGAGCGGCGAACCTTTTCCAGAGGAAGTCGTTACTAAACAAAAAATCAAACCCAACCCCCCGACGTCACGTCGGGGGGTTTAGGTTTTTTGGAGTAGGGTATAATAGCGGGATGACTACGAAAATCAAGCATTTTCAAAAGAAAGTTTATGCATATTATTACAAACACGGGCGTAATTTGCCGTGGCGAAAGACCCGAAATCCTTACCATATTTTTATCTCTGAGGTCATGCTTCAGCAAACACAGGTCGAGACTGTACTTAAAAAATACCATCCTTTTCTGAAGGCATTTCCGAGCTTTCGTGCGCTCTCTTATGCCCCGCTTCGAGAGATACTTGCACTTTGGAAGGGTTTAGGCTATAATCGCCGTGCACTCTTTCTAAAAAAAAGTGCCAAAAAAGTGACCCATGAATTTAGCGCCAGGTTTCCACCCGAGGCAGAAATACTTGCAACCCTGCCCGGAATTGGGCAGGCAACCGCAAAGGCCACTGTGGTTTTTGCTTTTAACAAACCCGAGGTTTTTCTTGAGACCAATATCCGCAGAGTCTTTATCCACCATTTTTTCAGCGTCAAAAAAAGGGTATCCGACAGCGAAATTTTACCGCTGGTTGAGCGCACCTTGGATGTTTCAAATCCCCGAATATGGTATTGGGCGTTGATGGATTACGGGAGCGCGCTTAAAAAAACGCATCCGAATCCGAATCGAAAAAGCGCACACTACACAAAGCAAGCGCGCTTTAAGGGTTCAGATCGGCAAATTCGAGGGAAAATTCTTGAGGTCCTGATTGTTCATCCTTATCTTTCAAGACCTATGATTTTCAGTAAAATTAATGCCAGTCAAAATCAAATAATGAGGTGTCTTTTAAGTCTTCAAAAAGAAGGATTTATTACATACACAAAAAATCGATTTCATATTATTTAGCCAAAATCATGATAAAGTTTACACTTACCACGCAACTTCCTAGACAAAAAGACATCGCGCTCGTCTCTTTTTCTGACGAGAAAGAAAGCGTGGTTATAATGCTACCGGGCGGCCAAAAATCTATTCGGCTGGGTATCCTCGAAAAGGAGAAAATTAATCGAAGAAAGCTTGTCTTACTGATTCGTCAGACTGTTGCTCTTGCAAAATCACATCAAATCAAGCGCCTTGCATTTTTGCTGGATGACTTTGTATTTCCATCTTTTGAGACTACGTCGCGAGCGCTGGCTGAGCTTTTGGCCGTAAATTGCGAGATGGCCAATTTTGAATTTATAAAATACAAGACGCGCCCCAAAGAGGGATGGAATTTTTTAGAGGAGGTGATTGTGGTCTCTAAAAAAGCCACCGCAAACATTAAACAGGGATTAAAAATCGGAGCTTTGATTGGAGGGGAAGTTAACGCATGTCGCGTGCTTGTAAATACTCCTGCGGGCGAGATGACGCCTCAGATTTTAGCATATGCTGCTGGGAAAGCGGTTCGGGGAACATCTGTAAAAACAACCGTTCTCGGACAAACCGAGATCGAGCGACTCCGAATGGGCGGAGTTTTAGGAGTGTCAAGGGGATCAGCCGAGGAGCCCTGTTTTATTATTTTGGAATACTGGGGAGGAGAGGCAAAGGAGAAGCCAATAGTTTTAGTGGGTAAGGGAGTTACTTTTGATACCGGCGGCCTGAATCTGAAGCCGACCGAGGGTATTTACGAGATGCATATGGATATGTCCGGCGCTGCAGCAGTAATTCATGCGATTGCGGCTTCAGCAAAGCTGAAATTAAACAAAAATATTGTGGGTCTGATCCCGGCGGTTGAAAATATGCCGTCCGGCTCCAGTTATCACCCGGGCGATGTATTAAGAACTATGTCCGGCAAGACGATTGAGGTATTAAATACCGATGCCGAGGGAAGAATTATTTTGGCCGACGCACTCTTATACGCGAAGCGCTATCGGCCCGGTCTGTTGGTAGATGTTGCGACCTTAACCAGCGCTGCAATAATGGCATTAGGTCAGCGAGCTTCAGCCATTTTTAGCACAGAGGAGGATCTGCAAAAACTGATTTGTGAGCTTGGAGAGGAAAGCGGGGATTATGTTTGGCCCATGCCTTTGTGGGAGGAATATGAGGAGGATATAAAAGGAACGTTTGGGGATGTTGCAAATACCGGCAAGACACGATACGGCGGCGCGATCACGGCTGCGATGTTTTTAAAACAATTCATTGGAAGCTTTCCGTGGGTTCATATTGATATTGCGCCTCGAATGACCAGCATTGAAGGCGAGCACCTTGCAAAAGGGGCCGCTGGTGCACCGGTGCGTCTTTTAGTGAAGCTTTTAGAGCGAATTTAATTAAAAAATAAGACCTTAAGAGATTCCACTTTTTAATAGTTTTACTGCCCCAAACAGCCCTGACGTTACGTCGGGGCTGTTTGGTATTATAATAACGGTATGTCGTTTCCAAGAGAGCATTTCCATTTTTTTGGAAATCGCGAGATGAACTCTCTCTATATGACGATCGGGCTTTTGTATTTTGCAGAGGGCCTGATGGGCATTTTTATTCCGATTTATTTTTGGAAGCTCGGATTTCCCCTTTGGAAAATCCTCTTTTTTTATTTTTTGATATCGTTTTCTTTTGTTCTTATCCTATTTGCGGCCCTGCCCGCTATTCGGAAACTTTCCGATAAAATGATGATGTTTTTAAGTATTCCGTTTTTGGTCGCATATTTTTTTGGGCTTACCTATTTAGCCGATATTCCTTTTCTTTTTTATATTCTTCCTATAATGGCTGCGGCAGGGTCTCTGCTTTTTAATGTGGGTTATCATATTGATTTTTCCGGCACTGCCGATGATGGCTACATCGGTCGGGAAGTAGGTATGCGTTACATGGTAGGCTCACTTGCACAATTTGCAGCTCCGCTTGCAGGAGGATTTTTAATTGCATTTTTAGGATTTGGAAACAATTTTTTTATTGGGTCTGCCATTTTGCTGCTTGCAGTTTTGCCGCTTTTTTTCTTCCCCAAGCGTAATTTTTCTAGACGCCTAAATTACCGTTCTGTTTTGCGTTTTTTGAAGGATAAAGCATTGATGCCTTTTACGATTTCGGGATTTGGTTATGCGACCGAGACAACCGTTGGCCAGGTTATTTGGCCTTTGTTTATTTTTTTGAGCGTGGGCAGTATTGAGAATTATGGCGCAGTGATATCGGGCGGTCTCTTGGTTGGTGCGGTTGTCACTTATCTCGTCGGATTTTTATCTGATCACGGACGGCGGCGAAAAACCCTGGCATGGAGCGCAAGTGCGCTAGCAGCTATCTGGGCCTTAAGACCTTTTTTCCTTAACCCATTTATAGTTTCTGCTAGTCAAGCAGGAGGAGCGGGAGTTAAGGGCGCGCTTATGGTTTCCTGGTCAAGTCAATACTATAAGATTGCGCGCGCAATTCCCAATCACGAAACATTTATCTTAAGCCGTGAAATGCTTTACCACCTTGCTCGTATGCTTTTTCTTCCTTTTCTCATGCTTGCCTCTTATCTTTTCTCGTCGAGCCAATTTTTTACCTTCAGTTTTATTATCGCCGCCCTCCTTTCTCTTCTTTTTCTGTTTGCCAACCGTTTTCATCTTCAGCCAAAATCATAATGGATAAAACGGTTATTTTAGTAACTGGGTCGGATCGGCGAGAGATGGTTCGCGAAGCATTGACTAAACTTGGCGAGGCGTTTACGAACGCAGTCAAAGACGCAAAAAAGATTTTCATTCATCCTAATTTGGTTTCTCCCTACAATAAAGCTGCATCAACCGACGTGGAGGTTGTCCGTGGCATCGTGGACCATATCTCGCTTATCCGGTCAGATGAGATCTTGATTGGCGACGCAAGCTATTATGATACGAAAAAAGCATTTGAAATTTTTAGCTATCCATCACTCAAACGCTCAGGAAACATTAAACTCGTTGATTTAAATGCGGAGGCAACCACTCAAAGCTACACCTATGCGTCCGATTTGAAAAAAAAGCCGATTGGATTTTCAAGAATCGTTTCCGATTCCGATCTCAATATTGTCGTGGTGCCGGCCAAAATGCATAGCTATTATATTGTGACTCTCTCGATTAAGACGCATACCGTGGGTTCATGTGTGGTGAAAAAATCTCCCTTTGGAATTCACGCCCGGTGGCCGTGGTTTCATACGGGCTTTAAGTCCGCGCATCTGTCGGTTGCTGATATGTATGGCGTCCGTCCTGCCCAACTTGCCGTTATTGACGCAACGCGAGCCATGGAGGGCGAAGGGCCTACTTCTGGTGACGAAATGGATCTTGGCTGGCTGATCGCCTCATTTAATCCTGTTGCGGCTGATGCGCTTGGGGCATACTTGATGGGACTTGATCCATCTGATATCGGATATCTTTATCATTTGGATAAAAAAGGTTTAGGTCCCATTGATCCTGAAGCAATGAGCATCATGGGAGCGGATCCGAAAATACTCAGGCGAGAACTTAAACGACCTTCTAGTTATCCAGAGATTCTTGCATGGAGATGAAGAAGAGATAGTATACTATAAGTAATGAATCCCGTTAGAGATCAAAACCTTGTGTTTTATACGTATATCATTAAAAGTCAGAAGAGTAATAAATGGCGCATAGGTATTATCAATAATTTACGGAAATGCTCAAAGCATTTCCTATCTCTAACGGGATGAAAGTTTTTGATGTTGGCATCGGGTGGGCAAATCCGGTTGATCGCGTATTTATTGAAACGCTCAAACTTTTTTTAAAAAAAGAAAAACTCTCCTTTCATGAAATTACATTTGTAAATCTCACGCGCGCGTATGAGGAGATAAGGAATGGCAAGATTCATTATAAAACGTTTATTGATCGCGCCTCCGAAGACCATCCCGCGTATTTGTTAATTGCTGAGAAGCTAAAAGAGCGGGGTACTTGCGTAATCAACGATCCGCATCACGTTATCCGTTTTGCATCTAAATCGTTCTTGCATAGGCTTTTTGAGGCCGAACGTCTTCCTGTCCCCCGGACATTTGTTATCTCGCCTACTGCATCAAAAAAACTTTCAAAGAGTGTGGCAAAAACTCTGGGCATCCCGTTTGTTCTTAAGCCTTCTTATAGCGGTTTGCAGGATGTCACCTTGACCGCGCGTACGGCAGGGGACATCATGAATTTTCTCAAGGAAAACTTAACGGATGAGTGCTTGGCCCAAGAATATGTTGCGCCATCTCTTATAAACGGTCGGACCGCATGGTTTCGGCCGATCTTTGTCTGCGGCCGCACCATTGTGCACTGGTGGGATCCGAAAAATCAGTTTTATCATTCATTTGGGAGGTCGCGAGAGGAACAAAAAATCGGAAGAGTATTGGATAACTTCATGCAAAAAATTTTTCAAATCACAGGTTTTAAGCTTTTCTCAAGCGAGGTAGCAATGGACAAAAAAGGAAAATTTTTGATTATTGATTACGCAAACCATCCGATTGATTTAAATAGTCAAGAGATTACTCCGGACGGTCTCCCTTTAGAGACCATTCGTATGATTGCGTCAAGTATTGTAAAATCCATATAAAGAGTAAAATAAAATATCATTACCTATTAAAAAGTTTATATCATGAATGAAAAGATAAAAAATTATTTAGCAATCGCAATCGTGGTAGCACTTTTCCTTTTTTCTCTCTCGGCAGTCGGTTTCGTCAGGTCTTATTCCAAATCGATTGAACCCTCGGCATTTCGCAGCTTTTCTGTAAGAGGGGAGGGGAAAGCTATTGCGATTCCGGATGTAGCCCAATTTACCTTCAGCGTAATTACTGAAGGAGGATTGGATATTGCAGGTCTTCAAAAAGAAAATACCCAGAAAGCAAATAGCGCAATTGATTTTATAAAGTTAGAAGGCGTGAAGACAAAAGATATTAAAACCCAGAACTATACTATAGAGCCGCGTTACCAGCGATTCAGCTGTCCTCGTCCGTTACCTGGTGGTGTTGTCAAGCCGTGTCCGCCCCCGAAGATTATCGGATATACCGTACGCCAAAGCGTGTTAGTAAAAATACGGAATTTTGATACGACCGGCGACATACTTGCGGGTGTAGTTAAAAGCGGCGTAAATTCAGTCTCGCAACTTTCTTTTACGATTGATGATCCTGCCGAACTTGAGAATGAGGCGCGCACAAAAGCCATTAAACAAGCGAAAGAAAAAGCAAAATCTATTTCGAAAGCGGGTGGTTTTCGTTTAGGCCGACTCCTCTCGATTGAGGAAGGAGGGTTTTTCCCTCAGCCTGTCTTTCGGACTTTAGAAGCACGCGTTGCAGGCGCGTCCGCTCCCGTCCCAACCATCGAGCCTGGCTCCCAAGAGATACGCATAAATGTAACCCTAAGATACGAGATAAAGTAATAATCCCAAGAAATATGTTATCATAAATCTATGAAAGCTATTTGGAAAAATACGGTGCTGGCCGAAAGTGATAAGACAATTGTGGTGGAGAACAACCACTACTTTCCGCCGGAGTCGGTTAAAATGGAATACCTCAAGAAAAGCGGCAATCAGTATCAATGCAAGTGGAAAGGAACAGCGGATTATTATGATGTGGCGGTGGGCGACGAGGTGAATAAGGATGCGGCATGGATGTATCTTGAACCCACCGAACCCGCAAAGGAGATCAAAGACCACTTTGCCTTCTGGCACGGCGTTGAGGTAGGGGAATAAAGTTCATTTTCCATAAAAAATACCCACCTCGAGATGCAAGGCGGGCTTATTATTTATTATTATTGTAAAGGATTACTTCTTGGTGGTTACCTTGCAAACGGCCTACACACCTCTGCCTTAAAAGCTTGTAAGCGGAGATAGATTGTCCTGCGTTTTTCCGGAAGGGCGCGGACATCTGCTTTCAAAGGAACGCCTTCGCAAACAAGTTCTCGGAGCTCTTCGTTATAGAACTCATCCAAAGCTCGCCGTCTTTGTTGTTCTTCTCTTTGTCTACGTTCCTCTCGTCTTTCTATGCGCGCTTTTTGTCTTTGTCTGCGTTTCTCAAGCCGCGCATTAGATGACCATCTTGTTATCTTTATCGCTAGTTCGGCAATCCGGTCAAGGGGACCCGAAAAGATATCAGCATACACCGATCCCTCGCTGTACGCCCAGATTTCCTTGGTTCTGAACTTGAATGGGCGAAAAATTGCCCGAAAGCCGATACCCTTTCTACCCAGAAGAAGAAACCAGAACATAGCAGATAGGCGTGCTATCACGAGAATGAATACGAACGCCAATAGAACAGGCGGTTGGATCGAATATGCCACGAACCTTCGCCTGCGATACTGACATTGATCGCGAGGCGCAGTTTCGTACCAGAAATTAACCCATCCTTGCTCCCATTGAGGCGGATTTTCCGCAAAGAATCGCTCATCAACAGAGATTTTTAAGCGACCAAATTCATTTAAACCTCTCATTTCAAGGTTGCAATTGAGCAGAAATGGGTTATCGGAATCGATATCACAGAGCTTCGTGTAGTGGTGAAAAACGTTTTTTTGCAGCTCGAAGCGATCACCTGAATTATCCCACACGATAGACCCACAGAGATCATGGGTGCCGGGGTGATTAAAGAACACGTAGTGCATCATTTGCTCAAGCGGGATGAGCAGCCGTTGTTGTTCTTTTCCGTCTTTGAAGACGAACAAAAGAAGATGAGGGTTTTTCGCTTCTCGCTTCTTCAATTCTTGTAAAGCCTCGCGTCCCACGCACCACCGGAGTGCCACTGCAGCATCATTCTGTCTGGCCTCACCAACAAAAAATTCTATCATCACGCTTCTCCTATACAGGGTTGGATTTCAGAATATATTATCTGTTTCAAAGGACTCTATCAGAGTACAGATCGCGAGAGAAAAGTCAAGGATATGATATAATTAAAGTTATGCCCTTGCCGCGTCCCAGAAAAAAAGAAAAAGAACGTGATTTTCTGTCTCTGTGCATGAAGGCAAAAGTTACGAAAGAGTACAAAAACATCAAACAGCGTGTTGTGGTCTGTTATTCCCAGTGGCGTAGAGTAAAAAAGAAGTAGGCCGAGACATAGGAATGTGGATAAGTCAATGGCGCTACGGACTGAACTTGTATAAAATAAAAGGAGGTCGAATGATTATTCGCTAAGTGTTCACATTATGCTTAAACAAATTCCATTTGCAAATGCGGCAGCAACTTTGTCCGGAGTTTTCTACATTGTTTTTGCAGGGATTTGGGCGATCGCACCGGATTTCTTCGCGCTGATTTATAATGCGCAGTTTCTGGGAGCCGATGTCGCCCGTTTTTTTCCTCAAGAACTTACCGTGGCAAATTTTATCTGGACGCTCGTTATCCTCGTGGTTACAGGCTGGATTATAGGATACGCGTTTGTCTGGTTCTATAACTGGTTTTTAAAGCGCTAAATCATTTACATAAAAATAGGGGAAAACAAAGAACTGCTCTTCTCGAGTAAGGAGATGTAGTGTATCATATTTTTATGATAGAGATATTTTTAGAACAAAATTTTTGGCTGCTTCTTTTGTTAGCGCTCTGGATATTGCCCTGGAAAGGGGTGGCGCTCTGGAAGGCTGCGCGCAAGACCGATAAATGGTGGTTTATCGCGATTTTGATTGTAAATACCCTTGCTATTTTAGAGATTCTTTATATTTTTATTTTCAGCAAAAGAAAAAGCAAAAAACCACCGGAGGAAAACCGCTATATTACGTCCCTTTAATGGGGATTAACGGCTGTGACGGTTATGTGCGTGTTGCGCTCGAAGCGAACAGTCCCGTAGTTTTTCATGAAGTTCTGCAATATTCCGAGCACCCGCGCGCTCGAAGATTCTTTGCAATTTTGCATGGAATCCTTTAAGAAACTCTTCGAGGGATCCGGTAACGGTTACGCTTAATGTTGTACCTTCGGCCACAAAACCAGAGAGATTATAGCGCTTCGAGGCAGAGGCATGGGTACGTGCAATTTCAGGCGATCCCATGGCTCGAAACATTTTCTTTCCTGGCTCAGTCTCTTTTGCGGGAGAGTCTTTGCATTGGGCAACCAGTTTCCCCACCATAATGGTTTGGGCGCCTGCCGCCAATGCTTTGAAAGCATCATATGCGGTTTGGATTCCGCCATCCGCATTGCATGGAATCGGTTCTTTATCAGATTCTTTGGCAATCATAAAGGCAGTTTCTGCACAGTCATAAATAGCAGAAAGCTGTGGTCTCCAGATTCCGACCACATCTTCCTCACCGGTTAAACAAGCTGATCCCGGACCTTGTCCTATCTTGATACCATCGGCTCCATTTGTCCTATGAAATCGAACGGCTTCGCGAACACTATCATTGCCAACCACCATATCTATATGCGGGTAGGTTTTTTTTAGATACCGGGTCATCCTGCCGGTATCTTCATTCCATGCATGGGCCTGTTCAATAACCAGCACATCAATCTCGGCATCTACAAGCTTTTGGATGCGTGAAAGATTATCGTCGGTCATATATTCAAACACAGCTGCTCCTACAACGAGGCGATTTTTGCGATCTCGGGTGGCTTTCTGGTGGTGTGTTTCATTTGAGGCTACGTCCTTCATCGTAACGAGAGCGAGAAGTTGCTCGGCTGTATTCATAACCGCAAGAACGGGGATCATGCGTTCTTGCATTAAGGCTTGTGCGCGTTTGAAGTTAAGGATTCCTTCTGCGGTTACATGGTTACGCTCAACGGCTATTCGCGCGAGATCTTTTTCCATAACCGTATCCAGTGACTTTTCCAAGCGGCTTGCGTAATAATACTCTCCATATTTTTGACGAACAAACATACCGACCAGCTTACCGGAATCAATAATGGGAATGTTTGAGAAGGGCGCACAAAGCGCACGTTTCAATGTATCGCGGGGGCTGAGCGTAAACGGATGCTCGATGAATCCGCCTTCGACTGCCTTTACCCGGCGAATGATTTCTGCTTGTTCATCGGCTTCATAGGTCATCGGAATGATGCCCAATGCGCCGTTTCGGGCCGCAATAATGGCAATGTGTTCGTCTGTGACGTCTGGCATCGGTGCGGTTACAAGCGGTATGTGAAGCTTAATATTTTTTGAAAAGTATCCGGAAGTATCGACTACCGTATCGTTTCTAGAAAACGCCCGTACCCCTTCGAGAATATCGATATCGCGAAGATTATAGCTTCGCAATGAGTCGCCAAGCAAGTCTTTAAGCGCGATTCCGGATTGCTTTTCCATATAAGGATTTATAGCATACTACAAATACTCGAACAAGAAAATATTTCATGTTATGTTGATACTATTGATGAAACACTTATCGATTCGGATTTATGGAAGCGTGCAAGGGGTATTTTTTCGATATTCAGCAAAAAGCCAAGCCGAAAAATTAGGGATTAAGGGGCTTGTTCGAAATGAGTCGGATGGATCGGTATATATAGAAGCCGAGGGGGACGGGGCGGCACTGGAGAAGTTTTTGGAGTGGTGTCGCGCCGGCCCGACATTTGCGGACATCCAGAACGTAAAAATCGAAGAAGCCCCGCTAAAAAATTTCACTGAATTTGTTATTCTTTAATGATGTATAGAATCTCTTTCATTTTCGTTCTAATTGGAGAAGGTAGAGCTCATCGGACTTTATAGCCGGCAATAATGAAACAAAGCACCAAGGTTCCTTTACTCGTTTATGACGGCGAATGCAGTTTTTGTCGTCTGTGGGTTGAGCGATGGAAGGGGTTAACGGGAGGACGCGTTCGGTACGCGCCTTTCCAAGAAGTTGCAAACGATTTTCCAAAAATCCCGCTTGAAAAATTTGAGCAGTCCGTACAGCTCATAGTGTCTTCAGGTGATGTATTCAGTGGTGCGCATGCTGCATTTCAGGCTCTTGCGTATGCTCCAGGCAAGGGATGGATGCTTTGGATATACAAATATATTCCAGGGTTTTCTACTGCTTCAGAATGGTTCTATCGTCTTATAGCAGCACATCGCCCTTTTTTCTATAAGCTCACTCGACTTTTGTGGGGAAAGCACGTTGGGCGTTCTTCCTACGTTCTTGCGCGATGGATATTCTTAAGACTTCTGGGCATTATTTATTTTATTGCCTTTATATCACTTTGGATACAGATTACGGGATTGGTCGGGGGCAGCGGAATCTTGCCTGAAAATAATTTTTTAAACGCAGTCAAAGATAACATTGGTGCCAAGGGCTTTTGGTATGTCCCAACGCTTGCATGGTTAAGCGCTTCTAATGGTTTTTTAGAGTTTTTAACCTTAAGCGGAGCGCTTTTGTCTCTTTTCGTTGTTGCCGGAGTTCTCGTAGCCCCGGTTTTGGCCGTACTCTGGGTTTTTTATCTTTCGCTTTTTAGCGTTGGTCAAGTTTTTTTATCATTTCAGTGGGATATTTTACTTTTAGAGGTTGGGTTCTTGGCTGTTTTCTTGGCACCTCTCCAAGTTTTACCTAGGCTTTCTCGGGTATCACCCCCATCGTCACTCGTTGCGTGGCTTTTTCATTTTCTTTTATTCCGGCTGATTTTTGGATCAGGCGTCGTTAAACTCGCGAGCGGCGATCCTACGTGGAGGAATTTTACTGCACTCAATTTTCACTATTTTACCCAGCCACTGCCCAATCCCATTGCATGGTATGTGCATCAATTGCCGGTTTGGTTTCAAAAAGTTTCCGTAGCAGGTACATTTGCTGTCGAACTTTTTGTGCCTTTTTTAATTTTTGCGCCGCGCCGTCTCAGATTTTTTGCTGCTTTCTCAATAATCTCTTTAGAAACCTTCATTCTTTTAACCGGCAATTATACCTTTTTTACTTTTTTAACGATCGCGCTATGTATTTTGTTGCTTGATGATGCGTTTTTGCAGCGGTTTTTACCAAAGAAGCTCCGAAAGTCCTTTTCGGAAACGCTTGCTCGGCTGCAAAGGTCCTCGAAAAAGACTTTTGGAGCTTTTATTATTCTTCTTGCCATCGTTATTATAGTTGCAGGCAGCATTCGGATTATAGGATTGTTTTCACCCTTGCCAAAACCGGTTATTCAATTTCAGAGCGTGCTTGCACCCTTACGGATCGTAAATAGTTACGGCCTTTTTGCGGTTATGACAACGTCACGATCCGAAATTATTGTAGAAGGTAGTAGGGACGGCGAGACATGGTTGGAATACGAGTTTAAATATAAGCCCGGAGATGTTAAGCGAGCGCCACCTTGGGTAGCACCCCACCAACCTCGTCTGGATTGGCAAATGTGGTTTGCCGCACTCGGTGATTATCAGCAAAATCCCTGGTTTACGAATTTTATGATCCGACTGCTTCAAGGTTCTCCGGAAGTTACCCGACTGCTTGAGAAAAATCCATTTCCGGTTATACCCCCTCGCTACATTCGCGCATCTCTCTACGATTACACATTCACTGACTTTGAAACCAAGCGCGCTACGGGCGCCTGGTGGCAGCGCGAACTAAAAGGACTCTATTTCCCGGTTGCTTCGTTAGAAGGGGTGTGATAATTTAGCATTATATGCCAACCGTTGTTTATAAAGATAAGAAAAAATAGATGGAATTTTTTGGCTTTACCTTGGGCATGATTGGAAAAGTGATGGTGGCCTATACGGCGATTCGGGTTCACTATCGTTTTCGGAAAGAACACCGAATTGACGAGAGGGTGTTTGTTACGATGCGTCGCGAGCAGACAATCGGCATTGCAGGCATCGTCTTAATCGTGATTGGTTATACCCTAGAAGCCTCTATACGATTCTGGATATGATCCCGTAAGGCAATATCGAAAGCTAAATTTAGTTTCTTGCGAGGTATAATTATGTATTATTACAAGCTTATATTAATAACAGCAGATTCGAATGGTTATTTTGGAATTTAGCAAGAAACATTCGATTTTGCTTTACGGGGTATGATGGATCAAGCAATTAGGGATTTTCCTAAGCAATTTGAATATGAGCCGGTTATTGAAAATGAGGATAATTTAAAACGGAAAAAACGATTTATTGTCTGCGGTATGGGGGGGTCAAACCTGTCGGCCGGTTTGCTGAAGATCGTAAACCCAAAGCTCGATATCATTTCTCATCGAAACTACGGATTACCTACCATCCAAGGACCGTCCTTGGATGCTCCAAGGACGGTCCTTGGATTTGAAGAACACCTTGTTATCGCAGGTTCCTATTCCGGCAACACAGAGGAGACTATTGATGCGTTTAACGCCGCTTTAGAAAAAGGACTTGCGCTTGCGGCAATCACAACGAACGGCAAGCTGCTCGAGCTTGCCAAAAAAAATACTGCGCCCTATATTCAAATGCCTAAAACTGGCATTCAGCCGCGTTTGGCATTAGGATTTACTATACGGGCCTTACTAAAGTTAATGGGTGACGAAGAAGGTCTGCGTCAAACTCGGACGCTTGCAGACTCTTTGGATGTTGACGGGTGCGAGTACAAAGGCAAGGCGCTTGCCGAAGTTCTTCGCGCAAAACTTCCCGTTGTGTACTCTTCTCAGCGCAATGAGCCGATTGCATATAACTGGAAAGTGAAGTTTAACGAGACCGGAAAAATCCCTGTTTTTTACAATGTATTTCCCGAGCTCAACCACAATGAAATGACTGGCTTTGATGTCTCGTCTTCTGCAAAGCCACTTTCTGAGAAAATACATTTTATATTTTTACGTGATGATCAAGATGATTCAAGGATCTTAAAACGAATGGACGCGACCAAAAAAATCTATACGGACCGGGGTTTTGGGGTTGAGGTTTTGGAACTGACCGATGGTGATCCGTGGCAGAAAATTTTTACCTCGTTACTGATTGCGGATTGGGCCGCTTTTTATCTTGCCCGCTACTACGGCGCTGATCCCGAGCAAGTTCCTATGGTCGAGGAGTTCAAGAAACTTATAGCATAATGGCCGGTCTATTTTTTGACATCGGAGGAACCAGTATACGCGCTGCATTTTGCCAGGACGGTAAGTCTTTGGGGGAGCCAAAAATTCTTGAAACCCCTAAGGATTTTAATGAGGGGATTTTGCTTTTAAAAAAAACCGCAGAAGAATTGTCCGGCGGAAAAAAGATTCAAAGTATAGTCGTGGGAATCGCCGGCGCATTTGATCGAGAAAAAACTCAGCTGCTTGCTTCCCCCAACCTTCCGGGCTGGGTAGGTAAACCACTCAAAGTCAGACTTTACCAGGAGTTTGGCTCATTAGTATTTATTGAAAATGATGCAGCGCTGGCAGGATTAGGAGAGGCAGTGTACGGGGCAGGCAAAGGTAAGGAGATTGTAGCCTACATGACGATCAGCACGGGTGTGGGAGGGGCTCGTATTATAAAAGGCAAGATTGATGTAAGTGCGAAAGGATTTGAGCCGGGCCATCAGATCATTGATGCCGGAGCGGTCTGGCAAGGCGAATACGATGTGTTAACGCTTGAGAATGCAATTTCAGGGACCGCGTTTGAGAAACGATTTGGCAAAAAGCCCTACGAGATTACCGATGAAAAAATTTGGGATGAGGCTGCACGGATTTTGGCAATCGGGCTCAATAATTCCATGGTCTATTGGTCGCCCGATATTGTGGTTTTGGGCGGATCTATGATGAAGGAAGTAGGAATTCCCATAGAACGAATACGATTTCATCTGAAAAATATTTTAAAGATTTTTCGTGAACCATCGCCGATTGAAAAAGCCGCTTTAGGTGACGCGGCGGGTTTATACGGCGGTCTTGCGTTTTTGAATCCCAGTGGATAACTTTGGTATTCAACGATTCGTCATTTTGTTATTCTAAAGAGTAGGTAAGGTCGAATTATAAACTTAAATTTTATTATAAATCTATGTTAACCGCAGCATTAAGTATAGATATTATTGGGATAACGATTGGGCTTATCTCAATATACATTATTCTAAAGATTAAAAAAAGTTTAGGAGGTCGAGTCGGCGGAGCGCTCATCATGTTTGTCTGGGGAGTTACCTTCCAGATTTTTGCCTTTAGCTGGACAATCGTTTTTTCTCGATTGGCGCTTCTTCCCAAGCCCGCGATTGATGTGCATCACTTATTGATGGCTACCGGAATGATTCTTTTTGTGGCCGCGGCCTGGAAATTTTCCAAGCTTATCCAGGTATAATCACGAGCCTGTTTTTCATTAAGAAAGATTAAAGCTTTGCCGTATACCCCGTTAGAAATATTTGATTACGGGGTAGTTAATACGTGTTATTATTTACTGACATAATAGCGTAATTTCTAACGGGGTATGGCAAAAGAAACTTTGGATATTGTAAAAGAATATGGGACGGTCTTTATTCAGATGGTCATCAGCCTGATTGGAGTCGGGGCGGTACAGGCGAGTCTGAAGAATGAGTTTCCTCAAGGAGAAATTTCTGTTAATGAAGCTGGAGATATTGAAATTCGCTCTGACGGCGCAAAAAAAAATATTAAAAAAACGATTTCCTATTTTGCTGAACGCATGGTAAAAAATTTCGGTTATGATTTTTCAGAAAACGCTCTTCGAAGGATATACGGGAACTTGAAAAATAAATATCGGGATGAGATATATATTCGCGAGATTTTGGACATTATTCCAGAGGGGTTTTTAGAGAAAGAAAAAGTCGGATATCTTTCTAAGGGGGAATTAGAAAAGCGGGTGCTCGAGAGAACTAAGGAACTTCGAGAGCTCAATATTGGTCTGGAGAAGACCGTGCTTGAACGAACGAAGGAGCTGATTGCGGCAAACGATCAACTTGAGAAAAAGAATAAAGAGCTTGAACATCTGAGTCAGGCTAAAACAGAATTCCTTTCATTGGTATCGCATCAGATGCTGACCCCGCTTTCGGCTATCCGATGGTCGTTAACCACCCTTCAGGAATCCATTGGTATTGCTCGTCTTCGCAAAGAAGACAAAAGGCTTTTTGATAATCTTTTAATAAGTAATGAGCGAATGAGCAGGCTCATTATTAATCTTCTTAATATTGCACGAATTGAAGAAGGGAGGTTTCTTTACCGGTTTGTCAAAATCCCCATCATAGACGTTGTATCTGAGGTTATCGAGGCACTCTCTCCGCTTTCAAGAAAGAAATCGATCACCGTTAAGTTTAAAAAACCATCCTTAAATGCCTTGGTTATGGCTGATAAAGAAAAGCTGTCGTTGGCGGTTGAAAATATTTTGGATAATGCGATTAAATATACGCCCGTAAAGAAAAATATAGAGGCCGGCATTACATTCAAAGATACCCGCGCAGTGATTTATATTAAGGACGAAGGGGCCGGAATTCCAAAAGAAGATCAAGGCAAGATATTTACTAGATTTTTTCGAGCAAAAAATGTTCAAGGGGGCGAGGCGTCGGGTTCGGGCCTCGGTTTGTTTTTGGCAAAGAAAATCATTGTCGATCACGGAGGCGAGGTTCGGTTTGAAAGCAAGGTGGGAAAGGGCACGACATTCTTTGTCGAGCTGCCCGTGGTGAAATGAGATTTTTATCAGATACAATGTTATTTTTATCGAAGGTATCTATTGCAAAAAGGAGCTTTGCTCCGTATCGCAAGTTCAATAAAAGGCATTTTGTCTCGGTAACTTCGCGTGCTCGCAAGCTGCGAGGCAAGCGTATTTTACATATTTCAGCAACTCGTTCGGGCGGAGGAGTGGCAGAAATTTTACAAAGCCAGGTGGCGCTTGAGCAGGGATTGGGGCTTGATTCAAAGTGGTTTGTGATTCAAGGCTCCCCCGGATTTTTCAAAATCACAAAAAAAATTCATAACCTACTACAGGGAAAATCCGGCATTTTGACCCCGCAGGAAAAAAATCTCTATATTTCTGAAAGTAGCCGAATGTCCAGTGGTCTGCCTGAGTTTTTTGAAAATTTGAGGCCAGATCTTCTGATTATGCACGACCCTCAACCCGCCGCGTTTGTTAACTCTTTTCCTGCATCTACCCCCTCGATTTTGCGTCTCCACATTGATCTTTCGATTCCCAACGTAAGCGCGCTTGAATTTTTGCGGCCCTTTATTGAAAAATACTCGCGAGTCATTATCTCTCGGAAAGATTACCGGCCTCTTTGGCTGCCTCTTAAAAAAACGCTGGTAATTACGCCTACGATTGACCCGCTTACTCCGAAAAACCAAAAAATGCCTACGCGCAAAGCCCGGAAGGTTTTAATGAATTACGGACTCAATCCGGATTGCCCGATCATCTCCCAAGTATCGCGTTTTGATGCATGGAAAGACCCCCTGGGGGTTATTGAGGCATTTTACCGGGCGAAAAATGAACTTCCGCATTTGCAGTTGATTTTAGCTGGATTTTTTCAAGCAGCGGACGACCCTGAATCGGTTGAAATTTTTAAACGTGTCCAGCGATACGCAAAAGGGGATCCAGACATCTTTCTTTTTGAGAATCCTCGGCTGCTTAAAGATATTTCGATCGATCTCTTTGTGAATGCTATACAGTCGGCAAGCGACGTCGTGCTGCAAAAATCGCTTCGCGAGGGCTTTGGGCTTACGGTAACCGAGGCGATGTGGAAGGGGAAACCCGTGATTGGCGGAATGTCGGCCGGAATTGCGCTCCAGATTAAAAATGGGAAGAACGGTTTTTTGGTGCGTAGTCCTTCTGAGGCAGCGAATCGCATTGTCGCCCTCATTAAAGACAGAAAACTTCACAGCAAAATCGGCAAAGAAGCTGCAAAAAGCGTTGCCAAAAACTTTTTAATTCCCCGCTCTCTAAAAGAACATTTTGAGATTTATTCCCGTCTACTTGGCGGTCGGGCCGCCAAGTCAGTTTAGAGTTATTGAGGCGGTTCTAATCCTATTTTGAAACAGAAACCGCGCCGGTACCGTCAGTTTTGTTGATGAATGCTATAGCCTCTCTAAGGTTTTCATCGGTTAACGGTACGGGTTTGTCTAGATTCCAATTTTTAAAACCGTGTCCGTCTACCGCGACCGTACCATTCTTATTGATGAGCAAATCAACATCTACGGCATTATTTTTAACATCAAAGCTGACCTCTAAGTTGCCGTCTTCAATTTTCCATTCTACCGCATTAAACAAGCCGCTCTTTGTCCAATCTTCGCCAATTAAACGTGCCAGTGGCATTTTACCTTCCGGGTGTTCAAAGATTTTAATAAGATCTACCAATTTGTCATCGCTTAGTCCTTTAAAATTCTCAGTAAATCCACTTTCGTAATATTTTTGTATAATGTCAGGACTTAATACATTTCCGGATTTGCTGTTAAGATTAAAAATCGTTCCTAATTCTTTTTTATCTAAACTTGGATGCTCTGTCCAAAACTTTAATTGATCTTCTTTACCCCATCCTTCTGAGGTAATATTCCACTCTTTTAGTTGTTCTTCTACATTTTCAATTGGAGGTGATACTTCTGCCGTTCCCTTAACAAGTTTTCCAATAAGCGCTTCTTTAGTTTTATTGAACGCGTCTACTTTTTTGTCCATTATTTTTCCAGCTATTTCAGGCATACTTTTTGCCCCGTCAGCCATTTCGGTTTTAATATTTTCTTCCGTAAGTATATGCACCGGTCCATTCTTGCTATAGATAACCGGCGTCACTTCTCTTGGCCCTCCCG
>JADFMT010000030.1 GCA_022563755.1 Patescibacteria group bacterium
TGATACCTGATCCTGAGAAGAAAACCGTTCCTGAATTATCTGTAAAATCACCAGAATTTGAATAGTTCCCTCCCACGGTCAAAAGAGTTGGCGCCGTCACTCCCCCATTTGTAATCGTAAAGTCTGTAGTGGATGCATTGTTGGAAAACGTCCATGCACCTCCTGAACCATTAAAGGTGAGATTTCCAAAAGCAGAAGACCCGGTTAAGGTTCCTGCAATCGTTTTTCCAGTAGTAGTTGCATTAAAAGTTACAGTATTTCCCCCTTCGGTAAACGTTGATCCTGTATCTGCGTCCCAATTCCCTGCAACACTAATCGCACCTCCTGCCGTTAAGGTTGCGTTGTCATCAATATGCAAAGAGCCATCTGTAGTTGAAGATGCATTCCCGTGAATGGTGATTGCGCCACCTGGTGCAAAGGTATCGCCGTCCCAAATATGGAGTTCTTGGTCTTTGAAAACTGAAAGTAGTCCGCCAGCTACGGAAGTAAATTGAATATCTGAATCATTATCATTATCAAAAAAGGCAAGATCTGCATTGGTGGTGGAGGTTCCAGAAGTTGCTTCGTGCTTCATGATGATTCGATTTTGGTAGAGGTCCAAACCGGTAATATTAGCGCCGCTCGCGGTAGATGATGCTTTAGTCAAAGTGAATGCTCGCGTATTTGCGTCTCCATCGATCCAAACAGAGATGGGAGTACCAACACCCATACCAGTAGTATCAATATTCGTGATTTGCCAAGCGCCAGATCCTGAATCGGTGGTTGTTGAAAATACTCCTGGGGTCGCGGTTGCTACTCGCAATTGAACCGTAATGCTTCCCCCATCGAGCTGACTTGATCCTTCATCTGAATAAAGGGTTCCCGAAACCGTTATCTCTGCAGGAGGAGCAGTATGAGTTACCACTACACGAATTTCTGAACATTGTACGGCTTCTGTTGCTTGAATTTTCTTTAACCGGGCGCCAGCTTCAAGAGCATCTAATTCTGATTGTAACCAAGCTGAAGCTGTACGAGGATTTGTGGTATAGACCGTTGAAATGTCGGTAAAACTAGTTCGATTTAGAACCGTAGAAACTCCTTCAGTATCCGTACCGCCCTCTCTTATTAAAGTAGCGGCGTTTTCCCCTTGACCAGAACCATTATTGGCTTTACAAGTTATAAAAACTTCAATTTGGTCAATCGTATTCTCTGCAGGAAATGTAGTGTTATCTAAATTTTGAATGTCCCTGTCCTCATCTGTGCCGGTCTCAATATAAGTGGCGTTGTTTTGGTCTGATGTTGCTCCATTGTGAGTAGTGTCAACTAAGGTAGGCCATTCTTGATAGGTTCCTGTGGCATTTGGTCTCAGGGTTTCTGTATCTGCTAGCGCTATCCCTGGTCTTGCTACAAAATAAATAGCTGGCGCAAGCGACATCGCAATCACAGTAATATTTAACACCACCGCAGTTAGTTTTTTCAAAAGAGTTAGATGCCTTTGTTTGATGTTTAACGAAGTATCATATTTCGAAATATGTTCGAAGACATTTTGTGAAACAAGGCGAATATATTCTACAACTATTAATATTAATTGTTTGTAGAAAATTATTATTTTATCCGCATAGCGATTAATCAGAAACTTTTTATAAGAATTAAACCGTCGTTGAAAAACAATAGACCACGATCGCATAAGGCGATATGACTTTTTGTAGGAAATCTGAATTCGTTTATTTATATATTTTTGAAGTATCGTTATCTTCCGTGGAGTATGCCGAATATAGATATGAACCTCTTTTCTTAGGCGTGAATATTCTTCAAGAAAAATGATGATAAGTTCTTGTTTATATTCTCGAAGGTCATTTAGAATTTCGAGCTGCTTGTCGCCAATTTCAGAGAAGAAATTTTCAAAAACTTTTACCACGTCGCGGTATATTTTTCGCAAAGCCCTTTTCATAACGTTGAGGTACTGTTGAAAAACATGGCCGTGGGATTTTAGGAAGCGATAGGATTTTTTGTAATATACCCAAACAAGCTTTTCTACTTTACGATTCCATCGGAATGTTTTTTTTTGAAGCGCGCCGTAAATAATATTGCATTTTTTTCTCAAGAGCGTATATTTTCGGGAGAAAAAATTTTTAAACTCTCTTTTGGTTTTTCGATAATATATCCAGAGGGATTTTTTAGCGGTTTCAGATGAAAATTGAAAAACAAGAAACACCTTCTTTTTGCTTCTTTTGATCGATATTTTTATGGGAAATATTTTTCTTAGATTTTCCATCTGTACTTAATTTTATCAGGCGCTAGCGTAAAATTATACGAAAAAAAGCGAAAAAGTGTGGATAAATGCCTAAAATTTTTTCATTTATCCGATGAAATTGTTTCACATGGGTTTCACGGATAAAAAATGGTCTGTGAAACTCTAAAACGGAGGCGGGAGGATTTTTACCCCGCACCCTTTGTGGTGCGGGACGAACCGCTCTCTCCCGCGCAAAGCGAGCTACTCAAGCCTTGCTCTCTTTTTTACTTTCTTATATAATTAGAATTCTTAAAAAGCTTTCTCGTGTATGTATATGAAAAATAAATCTATGATTCGTTTTTTTAAAAAGCCCCTTGTTATTATTATCGCCGTCCTTATTGGGACAAGTGGTGTGGGGTATATTTTTTTTCGCGCGGATGATGCGTCAACGTATGACTTTGTCGTTGTCGAGCTAGGTAATTTGATTCAGGAAGTAAATGTTACCGGTCGAGTAAAACCGGCCGAGAGCGTTAACTTGGGATTCGAGAGAAGCGGCAAGGTTTCGTGGGTCAAGGGAGACGTCGGCGACAGAGTGTTTTCGGGGCAAGCGCTTGTTCAACTCGCGAATAGTGCTATTGAGGCGCAACTTCTTCAGGCAAAAGCAAAAGTAAAGGCGCAAGATGCGAAGCTCAAGGAACTGCTTCAGGGTTCGCGAATCGAGGAGATAAAAGTGCAAGAAGTTAAAGTTGAAAATGCGAAAATTGCACTTGAAGAAACAAAAAGAAATCTCACAGACAAACTTCACGAAGCATACACAAAATCAGATGATGCCATCAGAAACAAAACTGACCAGTTCTTCAGCAATCCACGAAGCTCAAGCCCTCAAATTAATTTTGTCGTTGCCAATGCACAATTAGAGATAGACATTGAATTTGAACGGCTTTTAATCGAGTCAATACTTACCTCGTGGAAGTTATCTCTTGATGACCTGACATTGACAAGCGATCTTGCAACGTACATCACACGCGCAAAGAAAAATCTCAATCAGATAAAATCGCTTTTAAACAAGGCGGCATTTATAGTGAATGCTCTTGGGGCTAGCGCAAACCTGACACAAACAACAATTGATGGCTACAAATCAGATGTGATAACTGCACGAAACAATGTCAATACCGTTATCTCTAACATCTCGGCTGCCGAGGAGAAATTAAAGAGCGCGCAATCGACACTCACGCTTAGAGAACAAGAGCTCGTCTTGAAAAAAGCAGGGACGGTCGCTGAGCAAATTAAGGCACAAGAAGCAAATGTGGAAGACGCAGAAGCAGGCGTGAAAAATTACGAAGCACAACTCTCCGAAACGATTATTCGTGCTCCAATAAGCGGAGTTATTACAATACAAAAAGCAAAAGTTGGAGAAATTATCGCTGCCAATACCATTGTCGTGTCGCTTATATCAACCGCGGAGTTTGAAATTGAAGCGAACGTGCCCGAGGCAGACATAGCAAAAATAGAGATTAGAGATACTGCTCGTGTAACTCTTGATGCATACGGCAATGATGTGGAATTCGAGGTATGGGTTGTCTCTATTGATCCTGCGGAAACAATTATTGAGGGAGTTACAACATATAAAATAACGCTTCAATTCGTTCAAAAAGACAAGCGTATCAAGTCAGGAATGACAGCGAATATCGATATTTTAACCGATGAACGTGAAAACGTTATAGCAATTCCTCAGAGGTCGGTCATAAAAAAAGACGGCGAAAAAACAGTGAGAATACTTGACGGCGAAAAAATCCGAGAGGTAAAAATAAAAACAGGGCTTCGTGGATCTGACGGCACTATTGAAATTACTGAAGGAATCATCGAGGGCGACAAAGTAATTACTTTTGTAGAAGATTAATATGGCACTTATTGAGGTAAAAAATGTGGAGAAGATCTATCCCGACGGAACCCCTGCTCTCCAGGGGGTCTCTTTTACTGTCAGTGAGGGTGAATTCGTTGCTGTTATGGGCCCTTCTGGATCCGGTAAGTCAACCTTACTTCACATAATGGGATTTCTCGATAGCCACACTTCCGGCATTTATCGTTTTGACGGAAAAACCATCAACGATTATTCAAAAGAAGAAATAGCTCATGTAAGGAACAAGAAGATGGGATTTATTTTTCAGATGTTCAATTTACTTTCTCGCACCACGGTTCTTGAGAACGTAAAACTGCCTCTCCTTTATTCTGACGTAAAGGAGTCCTTGCGCGATAAGCGCGCGCTCAAAGCGATCGAGTCGGTTGGTCTCTCCCATCGCGTCAACTACGATTCCTTCAAGCTTTCAGGGGGCGAGAAACAACGGGTTGCTATTGCGCGAGCTTTGGTCAATAACCCCCAGGTTATTTTTGCTGACGAACCGACAGGTAATCTTGACTCAAAATCAGGAAAGATGGTGATGGAGATAATTCAAAAACTGAACGGTGAAGGACATACTGTTCTTTTAATAACGCATGAGACTTATACCGCGGAGCATGCAAAACGTATTATTCGTATCCATGATGGCAAGATTGAAAGCGATAAAATGGTAAACCATCGCCACCGGACTCGCGATCACTTCACGAAATAACATGACACCTAAAGACAGCCTTAAAACCGCGATTGGCGGACTTCGGACAAATAAATCTCGCTCAGCGCTTACAATCCTCGGCATCGTTATTGGTATTACCGCCATTATTCTTGTTATGTCGGTAAGCCAGGGGGCAACAGATCTCATTTTAGCTCAGGTGCAAGGAATTGGTTCACGAACTATTACCGTTGAACCAGGAAGAGAGCCGCGAGGGCCATCGGAATTCGGGTCAATTTTTACGACTTCGCTCAGAGATCGCGAGGTCAAAGCCATAAAAAATCCCGCCCTGGTGAGAGGCGTTAGCGAGGTTGCGCCAAGTGTCATTAGCACTGCAACCATACTTTTTCAAGGCGAAACAAAAAATGCCAATATCCTAGGAACCACGCCGAGTATTGCCGACATATTAGAAATACAACCTGAAAAAGGTTCGTTTTTTACTACAACCGACGTAAGATCCCGCACAAGTGTTGCTATTATTGGCTCCGAGGTTAAAGAAGAACTCTTTGGTCCTTCTGATGCAGTAGGAGAAACTATTAAGGTCGGCGGCAGAAACTTCAAAGTTATTGGAGTATTTGCGCCTGTGGGTCAGAAGGGATTTTTTAACATTGATAAACAGGTTATAATTCCCGTCTCGACAGCTCAGCAGTATCTTTTAGGAATAAGCCACTACAATATTATTTTGGTTAAGTCTGAATCAGAAATAATGGTTGAGCGAACCGCCCGTGACATTAGGCTTACCCTCCGGGAGCTTCACAATATCACCGATCCAGAAAAAGATGATTTCCATGTGCATACACAAGCTGATATTGCAGAGCGCGTTGGAACAATCACAGGAATACTGACTGCTCTTTTGGTTTCGGTTGCGGCGATCTCACTTGTTGTTGGCGGAATTGGGATTATGAATATTATGCTTGTTTCCGTTACGGAACGGACACGCGAAATTGGCCTTCGCAAAGCACTTGGCGCAACAGAAAAAGATATTATGATTCAGTTTCTCTTAGAATCAGTATTTCTTACTCTTGCGGGCGGAATAATAGGAATTGTATTTGGGGCAATATTATCATTTGCCACTGCAATAATTTTGAGCCGTTTCCTTGACCTTGCTTGGACATTTACATTCCCCATATCAGCTGCCCTATTGGGGCTTGGGATTGCTGCGTCCGTTGGATTGATTTTCGGTCTCTATCCTGCTCGTCAAGCATCTCTTAAGAGCCCGATTGAAGCTTTGCGGTATGAATAAAAGAACTGTTTACCTATCTCTTTTTATAATTCTTGGGATTATTGCAAGCTTTCTTGTTCATGCGGCAATTGAAATTCCCATAATCAATCTTCTTGTGAAAGATTTTGACAAGTACGGACTTGGTTTTACCTGGCGGCAGTGGTATATGATCCACCACGTAGGATCCGTAATACTTTTGCTTTTAGGAATCGTCGTTGGTTACTTACAAGGCAAGCACTGGTGGAAAGTTATCTACATTACTAAATCGTCATAGCAAAATTTAGGCACGTGGGTCGGGGTTTCAAAATCTAAAAGTTACATTTCAAACTTCTGTTTGGTTGCCCGCAAAATGGCGCCGAAAGTAACCAGATATAGGAGTAAAACCACAAGCCACCCCACAAATGGAATTAATATCAGCAGTCCTCCGGCCAACACACCCCATAAAACCGTAAACCACGATAATTGAATTTCTTTTTTCTTCTTTATCCAAGTTTCAATAATTGCTCCGGTCAGCATTACCGCAAACAAACCTCCTATCAAAGTTACAGCTGTAAACCACACAATCAAGACAATGCCGCTGTATACACCAATAACAGTTACCATAAGCAAAGTAGCGGCAATAGGAACGGCGAAAACCCCCACAATGCCAACGCCAAGATTAGTCCAGAAATTATTATATACGGAAGAAACAATTGCGAGCGATGTTTTGCGGAATAATGTTAAAAGAATTAAACCTGCAATAAGCACGGTCGCCAATTTTAGGAAAAAGAAAATACTCAAACCTGCTATGATCGGAAACCATTTCTGTTTTTGAACACTTTTAAATTCTATTGGTCCAACCTGGGCTCCATCCTGTACTATTGCTTCACTGCGACCATAATACACAATTGGGCCTGTTACCCTACTTTGGGGTCCAAAGGTTAGTTTTTTATCGGCCCGAACTTCCACAACACCGCCAATTACGCCGTTGATGAAAATTTCACCGCCGGCTATTTTTACGTTGCCTGCCACTGCACTGCTGATGTTTACAACGCCACCAGCCGCCCAAAAATCACCGCCGATATCAGCGCCTTCACTTATTGAAATAGTTCCTCCAGCAGCAAGCACATCGCCTCCAATCGGTGCATTAATAACCAAATTTCCTCCTACAAGGCGTGCATCATCCCCAACCGGACTTGAAACACTTACATTGCCACCAACCGCAAATAAATCATTCTCCACTTCTCCTGCAACGTTTACACTTCCACCAGCAGAAAACAAATCACCCAGAATCTTTTTATTTATAACAACAGATCCGCCAGCAACATATAAATTGTGATATTTTTGGGAACCGCCCACAATCACGTTGCCGGCGCTTTGCTTGTCTTTAGGCAGATATTCTGCCGCGTTAAGAAAAGTTAGAGGTAAAACAACCACTAATACCATAAATGCTATAAAAAATACCTTTTTCGCCATATGTGCATATATCTTTAAATTTTTATCTCTAGTAATTATAAAGTTTTCTGAAAACTTTTCCAGGGGAAAATTTAGGCACGTGGGTCATCCGATAAAAAGTTGTCAATGCGGGCTACCTCGGGCTGGAACCGTGGTCAGTCAAGCCCAGTAAGGTTATTTTTGGCTATTTCCAGTTTATTAAAACTAAGGTCCTCGAGCGCTTTTGTTATTTAGTTAAATTAGCGAGTTTTTTTAATTTTACCCCAGCACTTGATGTGGTAATTGTTTCAATCCCTTCTAAAAGAGTTTTTATTCTGTCGGTTGTTACCTTAGGAGAATAAGGTACGTTATGGGCATCCATTCCTTTAGTAAGATAAAGCTCTCTATCAGCTACATATTTACTAGGGTCATCTTTACCAAGTGATTCGTCCACATACTTTGCTATTTTTTGCACTGTAACCCTAGCTCTCTCTTCGGTAGTTATCCACAAATGATTAGCTTTTTTTCTAGCAAAATCTTCTACCAACTCCCCATTTTCATAAAAAGAGCTGATGAGTTTTAACTCATCTTGGTCAAAATCACTTACAAATAAGTGAGAGTATTTTTTCCAATTATTTGATTGAATAATTGATGTTGGTAAGTCGTTTGAATTTCCAGTAGAAAGCTTCTCTTTAGTTATTGAAAGCTTTTCTTCGGCAGTTCTTATTTCCGTTAATAAAACCTTTGCTGCTTGGATTTTACTATCACGTTTTTGTCGAAAGTAAACAAGAATAACAACTCCTCCTGTCAAGATAGTTGCAAGGCCCGTAAACATATTTGTATTTAAAAATAAGACTAAATTTTCCATATACATATCCCTATATTAACGCAACCAATAAATTTGTATGGCAAATTACCTACAAAGGTCTTCGAGCGCACGAGGAAGATAGCTTCCTCGTGCTAGCTCTAAGATGCGGAAGGGGCGAGATTCGAACTCGCGGTGCGGTTTCCCACACTCATGCTCTCCAAGCATGTGCATTAGAC